>DATCQF010000475.1:0-4529 GCA_036569735.1 Allostellaceae bacterium
GGAATGCCCCGCTCGGGCAGCCGGCGCGGCAGGTCCGGCCAGGCGCATCAGGCTGCCGATGACAAGCAGCGTCATCACGTAGAATACCAGCTGGATGCCGGCGGGCTGCGCCGTGTAGCCAATGAGGGTATGGAGGACGCGGCCGGGGAGGCTTTGGTCCGAGAGCAGGAACGAGGTGTCCCACAAGGTCGAGCCGAGCGGCGGCAGGAGATCGGCCTGCAGCAGAAAGGCGGCGCCTTGCGAGGCCATGCCGGCGGCGAGCAGAAGGACGAGCCAGCTGGTCACCGAAAAGAGATGCCGCAGCGGGATCCTGACCAGGCCGAAATAGAGCGCCGCGCCGGCCGCCACGCCGGATGCCAGGCCAAGGGCGCCGCCGAGCGCCATCGCCACCACGCCGCCGCCTCCGGCCGCGGCGATGCCGTAGAGAAACAGCACGACCTCCGAGCCCTCGCGCAAGACCGCGAGCCCGACGGCAATCGCGAGCGCCCATAAGGGCTGTGTCCCGGCGCGCACCGCGGCGCCGAGCCGGTTGGCTTCCATGGTCAGCTCGCGGCCATGCTGCGTCATCCAGATGTTGTGCCAGCCGAGCATCGCGACCGCCGCGAAGAGGATCGCTGCGCTGAACACCTCCTGCCCGATCCCGGCCGCCGCCGCCGCGATGGTCTCGGCGCCGCCCGCCACCGCCAGCGCGCCGAGGATGCCGGCGGCAATTCCGCCGCCGACCCAGGCGCCCCGGCGGGTGACGCCACGGCTCGCCACCATCACGATGCCGACGATCAGCGCCGCCTCGAGCACTTCGCGAAACACGATGATCGCGGTTGCCAACATTCGCCGATCCTACCGAACCACCACGACGCCGCGGGTCGCCGGGTTGAAATCGTCGAAGAATTCGTAGCGCCCGGGGCTCAGCGGCCCGATGAAGATACTGACGGAAGCACCGGGCGCGACCACTTTCTCGCGGTGCAGCGAGGTGCTTTCGAATTCCGCCGGGGTCGTCTGCTCGTTGCGAATGATCAGCTCCGCCTTGACCCCGGCCGTAACGGCGACCTCGGCCGGGACGAACTGGTAATCCCGGACGACGATCGTCGTCGGCGCCTGCTGGGCAAAGACCGGCGCCGCGCAGACGATGAGGAGCGTGGTGATGGCGGCACGGAACATGTGACTCATATGCAATTGATAATCGCTCGCAACATAGCAAGGCTGTCGTCGCCGGCAAGCGGGTTTGCCGGTGGGCAGGTGTGCGAAATCGTCGCTCCCCGTCATTTACGCGCAAAGGGAGCCCAGGCGGAACCCGTGCCGCGACGCCCCATCTCCGGTATAACGGCCCCTGCGCATGCCGGTGCAACCGGCAACGACAGGAGGAGAGATCATGGATTTGGGCATCGCGGGCCGCAAGGCGATCGTCTGCGCAGCGAGCAAGGGGCTGGGGCGCGCCTGTGCGATGGCGCTGGCGCGCGCCGGCGTCGAGGTGACGATCACCGCGCGCACCGCCGAGACGCTGGAACAGACCGCCGCCGAGATCCGCGCCGCGACCGGTGCCAAGGTGACGGCCGTGGCGGGCGACATCACCACCGAAGCGGGGCGCACAGCGACGCTCGCGGCCTGCCCGGAGCCCGATATTCTGGTCAACAACGCCGGCGGGCCGCCGCATGGCGATTTCCGCGATTGGGGGATCGAGGACTGGCAGAAGGCGGTCAACGGCAACATGCTGACCCCGATCATGCTGATCAAGGCGACCGTCGACGGCATGTGCACGCGCAAATTCGGGCGCATCGTCAACATCACGTCAGGTTCGGTCAAGTCGCCTATCCCCAATCTGGGCATGAGCAACGGCGCCCGCGCCGGGTTGACCGGGTTTGTCGCCGGGCTCGCACGTCAGGTGGCGCGGCACAACGTGACGATCAACGGCCTCTTGCCGGGCCCCTTCCTGACCGACCGGCTGCGTTCCGGCATCGAGTTCGAGGCGCGCCGCCAGAACATCTCGTTCGAGGAGATACTGGCGAAGCGCTCCGCCACCAACCCGGCCGGCCGGGTCGGTGATCCCGAGGAATTCGGCGCTGCCTGCGCCTTTTTGTGCGCCGCCTCGTCGGGCTTCATCGTCGGCCAGAACCTGCTGCTCGACGGCGGCGACTTCAACTCGACGATGGGGTAAGTCAATTCACAGTGAGACGATGAGGCAGTGAGATCGGCTTTTCTCACAGTCTCGCCACCTCATTGTGAACCTTCTAGCCACGGGAGCGGCACGCGGGCTGGGTTATTGGGCTGCGTCGGCGACGATCAGCCGGCCCTCGTCATCGACCGAGAGGCCGGTCTCGCGGGCTGCCGCGATGACGCTGGGATGCCAGTCGACCTTGCCGGTATCGGGCCCGCCGACGATTGCGATCAGCGTCGCCTCGGGATCGTCGCCGGCGTTGCGAAACCCGCGATAAACCCCGATCGGCACATTGACGATGTCGCCGGGCTGCAACGTGATCTTGCGCTCGGTGTCGCCCTCCAGCCAGAACACCTCCCAGGGGCCCTTGGCGGCGATGAATACCTCTTCGGTCGGGTGGCGGTGCAATGCCGCGCCGTGGCCCTTTGGGGTGTGGCGCACATAGGTGACCGCGAAGCCGTGCGCCGGCGCCGCGATCTTCGGCGCGAGGTCGGGGTCGTTGAGGTTTTCGACGACGCCCATCCCGATGATGTTGATGATCTCGCGCTGATAGCCCGGGATGCGCTGGTCGAGGAAGGCGAGATCGGAACCCTTCACCCTGTCGAGGCGCGCGACGTTGTGCCGTTCCATCTGATCGACCGATACGGCCGGCGCCGGCTTGCCGCGCAAGCGGGGATCGACATACGCCATGGGCTGCCCCCTTTCCTGATGATCGGAATAGCGGACACAAACCGTGGCACGCGTCCGGCCCCCGATCAAGCCGGACCGACAGCCCGCACGCAAAATGACCCGGGCGGCATCGCGCCCGGGTCATCCAGCGGATCTATGCGCGGGGTTTTTAGCGCGTGCGATCGGCAGGCAGGGACGCAGGCGGGGTCGAGCTTCCGGTGCGCGCCTTCTTCTCGTCGAGGTCGTAGGCCTGAGCCGACTTCAGCTGATCCTTGGTCATGTCGACCGCGAACTTCGGCTTGTTGTTGGTGTCGAAACTGACCTTGATGTCGTTCATGCCGACGGCGACGAATTTGCCCCCCATTCCGAGGAACGCGCCGACATCGAGCACCACCGCGCCAACGCGGCCTTCACGATCGACGATGATGTCTTTGACGTCGCCGATCTTCTTATCCTGGACGTCATAGACGGTGGCGCCGTTCATCGCGGTGGCGTGGATCTGCCCCGCCATGATGTGGTTCGCAGTAACCCCGGTGGTGCGCACCGTCGATAAGGTAGGTGGTACGGGCGTCGTCGTGGTTTGCCCGTAGGCCAGCGGCGCCGCGGCTGCCAATATCACCGCGAAAGCAGCAGTCATCGTTGTCTTGGACATTCGGACGATGGAGCTTTTGTCCACTGCAAACGTTTAGTTCTCGAGTGCTTTTTCACACACCGGAATAGGAGCGCAGCATGGACGACCAACCGTTACGCGATATCGGAAAGGATAAAGCTACAATGCAACGCGCGCTCGCGGATGCGGAGGCCAAGAGCACGGCTGAATTGCGGACTGTCGCGGGCATCGCCAGCGCGACGATCGACGAGGCCAGGACGATGGTTCGCGATGTCGGCGAGAGGGTCAATGAGGCCGCGACGATGGCCCGCAATGTCGGCGAGCAGGCGTGGTCGGCAGTGAGCGATGCCGGCACGGCCGCCCAGGATCTCGCCCGGCAGGCTCGCGATCAGGCGGCGGCGGCGGGCGATACGCTCTATCAAGCAACGGATACGCTCTATCAAGAGGGTGCTCGCGCCGGCGTATATCTGAGGCGCAATGTCGAGGAGTATCCGCTGACCGCATTGCTGATCTCCGGCGCGATCGGCTACTTCGCGGCCTATCTGATCCACGCAAGCTGGCAGGCGAGCAATCGACCGAAAGGCAGGGTGAGTGGACCGGTAGCCGGATCGCAACCGCCGGCCAAGCGGTCACGGGCCAGAAATACCGCGCCCGCCGCGCCTAAATGACCTAAAATCCGCCGCGTCCTGCGGGAGGCGGGGGGATGCGGCAGCGGTTCAACGGCGTTGGAGGCGCCCCCCGATTTGGGCGCCGGGTGGCATGGCTCGCGATCCTTGCGTGGTCGATCGCCTGGATCGCGGTTCCCGCCGCGACAGGCCGAGCCGCCGACACCCCGGTCGCACCGCCCCCGGCTGCAGTGGCCCCCGCCGCCGAGATGAGTTCCGCCGGCTGGCTCGAACACATCGCCATGAAGCTCGAAAAGGAGGCGATGTCGGATGTCAGCATGTTGCCCGACACCCCGGCGGCGCTCGCGCGCGAATGGCGGTCATTCGATCGGGACGGGTCCACCCTGGGCGCGATTTTCGCTTTCGGGTGGGTCGTGCTCGCTGCCGGCATTGCGCTTGGCGCCGAGAAGGCGGTGGCCCGCGGGCTCAGCCG
>DATCQF010000476.1:0-3885 GCA_036569735.1 Allostellaceae bacterium
GGGGAGGGTTAGGGAGGGGGGCATCGCGCGGGGTCGAGGCGAAGACGGTGCTGGTGCACACCGCCGCCGGCGGGGTCGGCAGCGCCGCGGTGCAGCTCGCCCGGATCGCCGGGATGCGCGTCATCGGGGTCGCCGGGTCCGCGGCAAAGACCCGCGCGGTGCTGGCGCTCGGCGCAGAAGCCGCGATCAACTACCGCGGCGAGGATGTTGTAGCGCGGGTGCGCGCGGCGACTGGAGGGCGCGGCGCCGACCTGATCCTCGATCCCGTGGGCGGCAAGGGCTTTGCGCGCAATTTCGCGATGCTGGCGCCGCTTGGCCTCGTGGTTTCCTATGGCCGCCTCGACGGCCCGCCCGATCCCGCTTTTGTCGCGGCGATGCGCGAACACGGCGCGGTCAGCCCGGCCGTGCGGTTCTTTACGATCCACAGCTTTGACGACCGGCCCGATATCCGTGCGGCCGCCACCGGCGCGCTGATCGGCTGGCTGGCCAAGGGCGAAATCCGCCCCTTGATCCACGCGTGCCTGCCGCTGGCAGAAGCCGCCCGCGCCCACGAGATGCTCGAAGCGGGCGAGGTCATCGGCAAGATCGTGATGAAGCCGTAACCGGGCGCCGGCGTCAGCCCCGATCGGCCAATTCCCCGACGCGGCCGGCAAGCTCTTCGAGATTGCGCCCCGCCTCTTCGGTCCGGCACCCTCGGTCAGGGCGTATTGCTGGCGTCCGCTTCGTCGAACCGGCGGCGAAAGCGCTCGGCATCGTCGGCATTTGCCAAGGTGGCGCGGAAGCGCACGCGGGCTTTGAGGATGCGCAGCGGTTGCAGCTCCACCGGCCCGATGCCGACCTCGCGCAGCCATTCGTGCATCTCGGCCATTTGATCGGCAACCGAGGCATCACCGGTCCGCGTGATCTCGATCGTCGGCATGCGCTCCCCCACCCGGCGGGAACACACTATAGGGTATTTGGCATAAAACTAAAGTTTCTACTTTTATGGGCCGACTAGCGAAAGCGCGGCATCACCTCCTCGCACAACAGGCGGATCGCGTTCATCACCCGGTCGTGCGGGATGAGGCCGCCGCAATTCAGTTCGGCGAGGATGCCGTCGAAGCCGATCTCGTCCTGCAACTGGCGCAGCCGCGCGGCGACGCTGTCCGGGGTGCCGACGATGACATTGGCGCCGAGCACATCGGCGTAGGTCAGGGTGCGCAGGCGTTCGGCGCGGTCGATGAAGGCCTGCCGGCCCGAGCGCCGCGCCGAATCGGCGATCAGCTCGTATTGCAGACGGTAGAAGTGCGTGACGCTTTCCTCGGCCTCGGCCCGGGCCTGCTCTTCGGTCTCGGCGATGTACATCGGGCCCGCGACGTAGGCTTTGCCCCTGCCGGGATGGCCGGCCGCCTGCCACCCCGCCTGATAGCTGGCGATCTGGGGTCCCACATCGGCCCAGGTCGCGTGACGGGTGCTGGCGAACACCGGATAGCCCTGCGCGCCGATCTGGGGAAAGGTGTCGGGGGTGCTGGCCGCGATGCGGATCGGCGGCAGCTTGTTCCGGTAGGGGTGCGGCACGCAGGCGACATCGTGAAAGCTGTGGTATTTGCCGTCGTAGGAAAACCGCTGTTCGGTCCACGCGAGCTTGACGATGTCGAAAATCTCGGTGAAGCGCTCGCGGCTTTCCGCGTAGGGCACCTGGTAGGCGTCGTAGGTGCCGACGACGCCGCTGCGGCCGACCCCGAAGATCAGCCGTCCCTTACTCACCTGATCGACCGTGGCGGCCTCCTCGGCAAGGCGCAGCGGGTGGCACAGCGGCAGGACCTGGACCGCGATGCCGATCTTCATCCGGCTGGTGCGCGCCGCGATGGCGCTGGCGATTGCGAGCGGCGCCGACAGATGGGTGCGCTCGGGCGCGAAGTGAATTTCTGCCAGCCACATGACATCGAGGCCCCAGCGCTCGGCGCCGTCGACCTGCGCCATCGCCTCGTCGAAGGCTTCCGTGTCGCTGCGCCCCGGCAGCGAGGGAAACTCGTGAAACATGCCGAATTCCATAGGCGCACCCTCTTTTCACTTTCCGCTGGTGTAGCAGCGTAGGGCGGAAGAGCGCAGCGTATTCCGCCACCGGCAATTTGGACCGAACGACCGAAATCGGTAGAATACGCTTCGCTTTTCCACCCTACGGCACGATTTCTCGTCAGATCAGCAGGCGCTCCAGATGGGCGGCCGGATAGCGGGTGCCGGCGGCGGCGCCGGGCGCGAAGACATGGTCGAGCGCGTCTGCCGTGTCGGCGGAGAGGCGCAGGCCCGCGGCTGCGGCATTCTCCTCGAGCCGGTGGACATGGCTGGTGCCCGGGATCGGCACGACGAACGGCCGGCGCGACAACACCCAGGCGATCGCCAGCTGCGCCGGGGTGCAGCGTTCGGACGCGGCATGCGCCTTGACCTCGTCGACGAGGGCCAGGTTGCGCTCGAGGTTGGCCCCCTGAAAGCGCGGCATGTTGCGCCGCGCATCGCGCTCCTGCAGCGTGTCGAGGCCGGTCACCGTGCCGGTGAGGAAGCCCCGCCCCAAGGGGCTGTAAGCGACAAAGCCGATGCCGAGCTCCTCGCACAAGGGCAGGATCTCGGCTTCGACATCGCGCGTCCACAGCGAATACTCGACCTGCACCGCGCTCATCTTATGGGTCGCATGGGCCCGCCGGATCGTCGCCGGGCCGGCCTCGCAGATGCCAAGATGGCGCACCTTGCCCCCGGCCACGAGATCGCTCATCGCGCCGACCGTGTCCTCGATCGGCACCGTCGGGTCGACCCGGTGGATGTAATAGAGGTCGATCACATCGGTCTGGAGGCGCTGGAGGCTCTTCTCGCAGGCCTCCCGCACGTATTCCGGGCGGCCGTCGGCAAAGCGCGGGTTGCCGACCAGGCCCACATTACCGAACTTGCTGGCGATGAGGTATTCGCCGCGATGACCCGCGATGGCGCGGCCGATCAGTTCCTCGTTGCGCCCGGCGCCGTAGCCGTCCGCCGTGTCGAGGAAATCAACGCCGATCTCCCTCGCCCGCCGGATCGTCGCGATGCCGGAATCCGGGTCGGGTTCGCCGTAAAACGGCGTCATCGTCGCGCATCCCAGACCGACCGCCGACACCTCCAACCCGCCAAGCCTGCGCCGCTCCATCGCTCTCCTCCCTTCCCTGTCTCGCGGCGCACAGTATGATCGCCGCCCCCTCATGCCAACCCGGGAGAGCCGATATGCCGCGCTACCAGGAACAGGGCGAAAGCAAATTCGACGACGCGCAGCGCCGCGTGTGGAACGAGTGCAAGGCGGGGCCGCGCGGCTCGGTGCCGCCGCCGGTTCATGTCTGGCTGAAGAGCCCGGGCCTCGCCGACCATGCCCACAAGCTCGGCGCCCATGTCCGGTTCGGCACCGGGTTCACCCCGAAGCAGACCGAGATCGCGATCCTGGTGACGGCGCGCTACTGGACCGCGCAGTTCGAATGGGCGGCGCACGTCCGCCTCGCGCTGCAGGCCGGCATTGCCCAGGACGCGATCGACGCCATCGCCGCGCGCCGCACCCCGCATTTCAGCGATCCCGACGACCAGATCGTCTATGATTTCTGCCACGATTACTACGACGACCACCGGGTCGACGACGCGACCCTGGAGCGTGTCACCAAGCGCTTCGGCGAGAAAGGCGCGGTCGATCTCGCCGGGCTCATCGGCTACTACTCGTTCGTCTCGGTGACCCTCAACGTGTTCGAGGTGCCGACCCCGCCCGGCGCGAAACTGCTGGAGAAATAGCCCGGCCAGCCTGGATCAGGCGCCGTGCGTCCTTCGAGACGCCACCATACGGCGGCTCCTCATCAGGATGAGGCCGGTGTCTCGAAGGACGCAGTATCGTATTGCAGC
>DATCQF010000477.1:0-2282 GCA_036569735.1 Allostellaceae bacterium
GAGGCGGGCCAGGCCTTCGCCCGCGAGATGACCGGCTTCAGCCTGCCGGTCCTCTGCCTGGCGCGCGACGCGATCCGCCGCGCCCATGATCTGCCGCTGCATGACGGGCTCAAGATCGAAGCCGATCTCTCGACCCTCGCCTTCCAGACCGGGGACGCCGTCGAGGGCATGACCGCCTTCATCGAAAAACGCAAAGCGGTGTTCAAGGATGGGTGAAGTTCCCTCCGCCGAAGGTCGCTGGATCGGCGCGGTGCGTCCTTCGAGACGCCCGCTATGCTGGCTCCTCAGGATGACGTATTTTTTTAATGCAATTATAAGCTTACGTCATCCTGAGGAGGCGCGAAGCGCCGTCTCGAAGGACGCGAGATCACACCGCAGTTCCTGCTTTTCCGCTTCCGATGCGGGAGAGGGATGATACCGTCCGCGCTCTTCTCCCGCCTCGACGCCCTGCCGGCGCTGTCGGCGGAGGAGCGGCTGCTGCTCGACAGCGTGCACGCGCTGGCGCGGGACGAGATTGCGCCGCGCGCCGCGGAGTACGACCGCACGGCCGAATTTCCGTGGGACAATATCCGGGCGATCAACGCGCTCGGGCTCAACGCGATGTTCGTGCCCGAGGCTTATGGCGGCGCCGGTCTCAGCTACGCCGCCTACCTCGCCTGCGTGCGCGAGATCTCCCGGGCCTGCGCCTCGACCGGGATCATCTGGGCGACCAATTTCCACGCGACCAAGCCGCTGATGGATTTCGGCACCGAGGAGCAGAAGCAGCGGCTGCTGCCGCGCGTTGCGGAGGGGGCGTTGGGCGCGCTGGCGATCACCGAGCCCGATGCCGGGTCCGACGCGACGCACATGACGACGCGCTTCACCCCGGACGGCGACGCGGTCGTCGTATCCGGTGGCAAGACGTTCATCAGCAACGGCGATGTCGCCGATCTTTATCTCCTGTTCGGCAAATGGTCGGAAATCGCCGATCAGCGCCAGGCGATCTCCGCGATCATCGTCGAAAAGGGCACCCCGGGCCTGAGAATCCTGCGCAAGGAGGACAAGATGGGGCACCGCGCTGCCTCGACGGTGGCGCTCGCCTTCGAGGAGTGCCGGGTCCCGCGCGCCAATCTGCTCGGCGCGCCGGGCGACGGCCTCAAACTCTTGCTGGCGGCGCTCAACAAGTCGCGCCCGAGCGTCGCCGCGCATGCCCTCGGCATTGCCCGCGCCGCGTTCGAAGACATGGTCGGCTACATCAACGAGCGGCGCCAGTCGGGACGGCGGATCATCGAGTTCCAGGGCATCCAGTTTCTCCTGGCCGACCTCGCGACCGATCTGGCGATGTGCGAGGCGTGGCTCTGGCATGTCGCCGCTCTCGTCGGCAACGGCGCCGCCGACAGCGCGCCCGGCATCGCGGTCGAGGCGTCGATGCTGAAGCTGCGCGCCTCCGACCTGGCGATGCGGATCGCCACCGAGGCGGTGCAGCTCCACGGCGGCTATGGCTACATCAAGGAGTATCGGGTCGAGCGCCTGATGCGCGACGCCAAGATCACCCAGATCTGGGAGGGTACCAACCAGATCCACCGCCAGCTGATCGGCCGCAGCTTTATCGCGCGCCGCTGACCCGAGGAACGCTCGCGCGAGGCCCTGACGCGAGCCCGGCGGGAACTCCCTCCACCCCAAACGTTCATTGAGGCATACGGGAGCATGCCACGCCGCATCAGCGCCACGCTTCAACCGTTGTGCCAGTTGCACCAGCGTTTCGGGGTCTCTCATGCGCCGCCTTCTCTTCAGCAGCATCCTTGGCCTCTTTGCGATCGCCGCCGGTTTGGGGTGGGGCTGGGCGGCATCCGCCGAGGAGCAGCCGCCCGCCCGCGTCGGCCGGGTGAGCGCCGTCGCGGGCCAGCTCGGCTTCCATGCCAAGGGGGAGACCCAGTGGTCGCCCGCCGCAATCAATTACCCGGTCGCCACCGTCGGCGCGTTCTGGACCGACCCCAAATCGCGCGCCGAGATGCGCATCGGGGCGCAGACCATCGCCCTCGCCTACAATACCGAGATCGACATCTCCCGGCTCGACCGGCAGGTCATGCAGATCGCGGTGCCGCAAGGCCGGATCGAGCTGCATCTGCGCCAATTGGGTGACGGCAACAGCGTCGAAGTCGACATCCCGCGCGGCGGGGTATGGCTGCTGCAGCCCGGCATCTACGACATCGCCGCGGGGAGCCCGGAAAACCCCGCGCGGATCATGGTGTTCGAGGGCAGCGCCCGGTTTGTCGGCGGCGCTATCGACCAGGGCATCAAGG
>DATCQF010000478.1:0-19317 GCA_036569735.1 Allostellaceae bacterium
CCGCCGCCCCCGTCGCGGCGGGGAACCCGGGTCTCGCGGAGCGGCTCGCCGGCGCTGGTCGCCTCGACCGCCAGGGCCTCGACGACCAGCGGGCGCTCGGGCGTGGCAAAGCCGAACCGCGCACGGTGCGCCTCGGTAAACATCGGCACCACCCGGTCGGGCGCGCCATAGGGCACGATCAGCGCCGTATCGGTCCCGGCATAGCGCAGATGCAGCACGTGGCGAACCTCGATGCGCTCCGGCTCGGCGCCTTGCGCCGCCAGGGCCGCGCTCGCTTCCCGCGCGAGGCGCGCGGCGAGCGCCTCCAGCCCGGCCATCTCATCGGCCGCGAACGGCACCTCGACGGCCTGCTCGCGCATGAATGTCTGGTCCGCAAGCCCCATGCCGTAGGCCGACAGCACCCCCGCATAGGGATGGATAAAAACGGTCTCCATGCCGAGTTCGTCGGCGACCAGGCAGGCATGCTGGCCGCCAGCGCCGCCAAAGCATTGCAGCGCAAAGCGGGTGGCGTCGTGTCCCTTCTGCACCGAGACCTGCTTGATTGCGTTGGCCATGTTGCCGACCGCGACGCGCAGAAAACCTTCGGCGACCGCGCGCGGGTCCTGGGGTTCGCCGGTGGCGCGCGCGATCTCGTCGGCAAGGGCGGCGAATTTCGCCGCGACCACCGCGCCGTCGAGCGGCTGGTCCGCCCCTGGACCGAAGATCGCCGGGAAATGCGCCGGCTGGATCTTGCCGACGCAGAGATTGGCGTCGGTCAGGGTCAAGGGGCCGCCGCGGCGGTACGAGGCCGGCCCGGGATCGGCGCCGGCCGAATCGGGGCCGACGCGAAAGCGCGCCCCGTCGAAATTGAGGATCGACCCGCCGCCGGCCGCCACCGTGTTGATCGCCATCATCGGCGCGCGCATGCGCACCCCGGCCACCTGGGTCTCGAAGGCCCGCTCGAACTGGCCGGCGTAGAGCGCCACGTCGGTCGAGGTGCCGCCCATGTCGAAGCTGATGATCTGGTCGAGCCCGGCAGCCGAAGCGGTCCGCGCCGCGCCGACGATGCCCCCGGCCGGGCCCGACAGGATCGCGTCCTTGCCCTGGAAGCCCGCCGCGTCGGCGAGGCCGCCGCTCGATTGCATGAAATAGAGGCGCACGCCACGCAGCTCGGCCGCGACCTGGTCGACATAGCGGCGCAGGATCGGCGAGAGATAGGCGTCGACCACCGTCGTGTCGCCACGCGGAATGAGGCGTAAGAGGGCGCTTACCCGATGGCTGGCCGAAACCTGGGTGAAGCCGGCGGCCTGCGCCAGGGCGGCGAGACGGCGCTCGTGCTCGGGGAATTTCCACGCATGCATCAAGAGGATGGCGCAGGCGCTGATGCCCGCCGCGCGCGCCTCGGCAAAGGCCGCACGGGCGCCGGCTTCATCGAGCGGCTCGATCTCGCTGCCGTCGATGCCGACACGGCCGCCGATTTCGACCACGCGCTCGTGGAGCATGCTCGGAAGCCGGATATCGAGGTCGAACAGCCGAGGCCGGGTCTGGTTGCCGATCCGCAGCGCATCGGCGAACCCGCGATTGACGACGAGGAGGGTGCGCTCGCCGTGGCGCTCGAGGAGCGCGTTGGTGGCCACCGTGGTGCCCATCTTGACCGCCTCGACGGTCCCCGGCGGGATCGGTGCCTCCAGCGGGAGGCCGAGCACCGTCTTGATGCCGGCGATCGCCGCGTCGCGATAACGGCCGGGGTTCTGGCTGAGCAGCTTGTGCGCCCTCAGTGCGCCATCGGGCGCACGGGCGACGATGTCGGTGAAGGTGCCGCCCCGGTCGATCCAGAATTGCCAGCCCGTGCCCGTTGACGTCACGCCGTCCCCTCCTGCTCAGCCGCGAACGCGCACCCCTGCGGCGCGCGCCATATCGTCGACTTCGGGGATGCCGAGCCGCAATAGCCGATCGGCAAAATCCTCTACGACATCGTCGGGCGGCATCAGGTACGGTTTGCGCAGCCCGCCTTCCCAGCCGGGCAGCTTCAGGATCTGCATCGCCATCTTGATCCACCGCGCGCACGGTCCCCATTCCATGACGAGCTGATTGAACCGGCGGATGTTGCCGAGCGCCTCGCCGGCCGCCGCCATCCTCCCGGCCTGCGCGAGATCGATGAAACGGCGGAAGGTTTGGGGGACGATATTTGCCTCGGCCGAAAAGAGGCTCGTGCCGAACGCCAGCGGGTCGAGCGCTCCCGACCCGAACTGCCAGTGGCAATGAACCGCGCGGCCCAGCGCATCCTGCACGTTCAATAAGTAGATGTCGCGCTGCGCGCTGAGCCGCACCGCGACGATCTGCTCGTGCCGCCGACAGATCTCGGCGACAACCTGCGGCCGCGGAATGTAGCCCATCGTCGGGTTGACCGCGATCACCACCGGATGCTGGACCGCCGCCAGCACATCGTCGAAATATCCGACCAGCTCCGGTTCGGTCGGGCGATAGCCGTGCCTTCCCTCCACCGTGTAGAGGTGCAGCGCGTCAACCCCGGCCGCTATCGCGATGCGAGCCTGGGCGATCGTCTGATCGGCGGTATGCTCCTCGGGCAGATTGGCGTGGACCGGCACCTTACCCCTGCATTCCTCGACCCCGACGGAATAGAGCCGGAACAACTCGTCGGGCGACATCGCATGGGTCTCGCCGTTGCCGCCGCTGCCGAGGTAGACGCCGAGCCGGGCGTCGATCTGGCGCCGCAGGTAGAGGCGCATCGCGCTTTCGTCGAAGCTGCCGTCCGGCGCAAACACCGTCGCGCACATCGTGTAAAAATCCGGCTGCGACATCGCGCGTTCCTCCCGCTACTGGTGGCCTGCGCCGAGCTTGACCCGTCGATTTTATCCGACTTTCGCACCGATTAGAGCGGAAACCGCGATCGACCCCGGGGCTCGGCCCGGCCATCGGGCATGCCTGCATTCGCTATTCTGAATAGCGTTCATGCTCGCGCCGTTGGCGCGGCTGCGTTAGCATGCCGCAGGATCCGCCCACCCCCGGAGGGAATGCCGATGACCCGCGCTTATAATGTTGTCGACGCCGACGGACACATCCTCGAGCCGCTCGACCTGTGGGATCACTACATCGACCCGGCGTTCCGCGAGCGCCGGCCGCGCTTTCTGATCGACGAAAACGGCAAGGAGCGCCTCGGCGTCGAGGGCAAATTGCTGGGTAATCCGCGGGGGATCGGCAGCCTCGGCGCGGTCGGTGTGCGGCAAGGCACCGTCAAGCTCGACAGCCTCAAATATGCCGAAGGCAAGAAGGGCGGGTTCGACCCGCACGCGCGCATCCCCGACATGGATGCCGACGGGATCGACGCCGCTTTCCTCTACCCGAGCCTCGGGCTCTTCGCCGGCGCGGTAAGCGACCCCCCGCTCGCGGCCGCGATGTGCCGGGCCTATAACCGCTGGCTCGCCGACTACTGCAAGCCCTATCCCGACCGCCTGTTCGGGGTCGCGATGCTGCCGATGCAGTCGGTCGACCTCGCGATCGAGGAGATGCGTTTCGCCAAGCAGGAGCTCGGGATGCCCGGCGGGTTTTTGAGGCCCAACCCGTATCACGGCAACAAGATGATCAGCGACCCGATGTACGAGCCGTTCTGGACGATGGCCGAGGAGCTCGATTTCTCGATCGGCTTTCACGAGGGCTCGACCAACGCGATGCCCACCGTCGGCGTCGACCGCTTCGAGGACCGTGCGGCGCGCCACATGATCTCGCACACGATGGAGATGATGCTGGCGGCGATGGCCGTGATCTGGGGCGGCGTCGTCGATCGTCACCCGCGGCTGCGCGTTGCGTTCCTCGAATCGGGCGGCGGCTGGATGGCGCCATGGCTCGACCGCATGGACCGCCATTTCGACGACCACGGCTTCAACGACACCGCCCCCAAGATGCGGCCGAGCGAACTCTTCCAGCGCAACTGCTGGATCTCGTTCGAGCCGGTCGAAAGCAGCATCGCCGTGCTGGCAGATTATCTCGGCCCGGACAAGATCATGTGGGCGACCGATTATCCGCATCAGGACGGCTTCTTCCCGGGCGCGCCGCAAATGGTGCGCGAGCGGTTGAAGGGTACTTCGCCCGCGACCCAGCGCGGCGTCATGGCCGGCGGCGCCCTCTCCTTCTACGGCATGAACTGACGCGGGCGGGCAAGAAACATGAGTGCCTTACGGACGGCGGCGCGCAGCATCGCGGCCGACTCGATCAACACCGGCTTGGCCACGGATTTTGACGCGGTCGTCATCGGCGCCGGGGTTTCCGGCCTCTACCAGCTCTACAGGCTGCGCGAACTCGGCATGAAGGTGCGCGTGTTCGAGGCCGGCACCGGCGTTGGCGGCACCTGGTACTGGAACCGCTATCCCGGCGCCCGCTTCGACTCCGAAAGCTGGACCTACGGCTACTCCTTTTCGCAGGAGCTGCTGGACGAGTGGCACTGGGAGGAACACTTCGCCGCGCAACCCGAGACCGAGCGCTATCTGAATCACGTCGCCGACAAGTTCGATCTGCGCCGCGACATCCAGTTCAGAAGCCGAGTGACTGCCGCGCATTACCAGGACGACACGCGCAGCTGGGACATCACCCTGGAGGACGGAAGGCGCTACACCACTCGCCTCCTGATCACCGCCATTGGCGTGCTCTCGGCGGCGACCATGCCGACGATCCCCGGCGTCGATAGTTTCCGGGGCCAGTCCTGCCACACTCACTATTGGCCCAAGGAGAGGGTGGACTTCGCGGGCAAGCGCGTCGCGGTGATCGGCACCGGCGCGACCGGCATACAGACCATCACTGAAGTCGCCAAGACGGCCGGCCACCTGACCGTGTTCCAGCGCACCGCCCAGTGGAGCGCGCCATTGCACAATGCCAGGATTGGCAACGAGGAGATGGACCGGATCCGGGCCAATTACGCCGAGATCTTCGCACGCTGCCAGGAGACCTACGGGTGCTTCATCCATGCGACCGACCCGCGCGCCACCTACGAGGTGACGGCGGAGGAACGCGAGGCGTTCTGGGAGAAGCTCTACGGTGAGCCCGGCTTCGGCATCTGGATGGGCAATTTCCGCGATATCCTGGTGGACCGCGAGGCCAACAAGCTGATGTCGGACTTCCTCGCGCGCAAGATCCGCCAGCGGGTCAAGGATCCGGTCGTCGCCGAGAAGCTGATCCCGAAAAACCACGGCTTTGGCACGCGCCGGGTGCCGCTCGAGAGCGGCTACTTCGAGGTCTACAACCAGCCCAACGTCAAGCTCATTGACATCAACGAAACGCCGATCGAGCGCATCACCCCCACTGGCATCAAGGTCGGCGGCATCAAGACCAGCGACGCCGAGCACGAATTCGACATCATCATCTACGCCACCGGTTTCGACGCGATCACCGGCGCCTTCGACCGCATCGACATTCGCGGGGTCGACGGGGTGTCCTTAAACGACAAGTGGAAAGACGGCCCGCAGACCTTTCTCGGCATCCTCGTCGACGGCTTTCCGAACATGCTGATGGTGATGGGCCCGCATGCCGGCCTCGGCAACTTCCCGCGCGCCGCCGAATACAGCGCCGATTGGGTGACCGGCCTCGTCCGCTTCGCGCGCGAGCGCAGCCTGACGCGGATCGAGGCCACCACGGCGGGTGCCGCTGCCTGGACCGACCACGTCATTGCGTCGAGCGAGGGCTTGCTGTTCACCGAAGTCGATTCGTGGATGACCGGCATCAACCGCAATGTCGAGGGCAAGCAGGTCCGCCGGATCATGCGCTACAGCGGCGGCCACCCCGCCTTTCGCGCGCGCTGCGAAGCGGTGGCGGCCGACGGATACCGCGAGCTGGCGCTGGCCTAGGCGGGGCGTGCCGGGTCATGACGACCTGCGCACGAACTCGCCCTACGGCAACCCGCGTTATCTCCGCGGCGCGATAATCGCCATGCCGGACAAATCCCGGCACCACGACGGCTGCCGTGGTGGATCCGGCATCGGGTGATGGCGCCGCGAATCCTGCGTCCGGCCCACGGATCGGCCCACCTGGCATGAACAGCTCGCGCTCTCGCCCGCTGACGGCTCTCTACGTCACGGGGCCGTTCAGCATGGGTTATGTCGATTTCTATACGTTCCTCATCCCGCTCTATGGCCTGTCCTTAGGACTCGATGCCTCCGAGATCGGCATCCTGGTGGGCGCCCGCTCGATCGTCGCCATGTTCCTGTCGATTCATATCGGCGTTTTGATGGACCGCTTCGGGACGCGCAAGGTCACGTTGTTCTTTGTCTGGATAGGAATGGCTTTGGCGCCGCTGTTTCCCCTCGTCCCGGGGTTCTGGATGTTGTTGCTGCTGCAACTGGTGAACGGGGCCGCGGTTTCCTTCGCCTGGTCGGGCGCACAGACCCTGATCGCGCAGCTCGCCGAGGGCGACGCCGGATATCTCGGCAGGTTCACGTTCTTTGCCCGGCTCGGTTCGACGACGGCGCCGATACTCGGCGGAGCAGTCTGGGATTTTGGCGGAGCCTGGCCGGCCTATCTCCTCGGCGCCGCCTGGGGCGCGGTGCTGACGATCGCGCTGCTGTGCGCTCCCGAGGCCGAGTTCTTCGCGTCGCCGCGACAGGAGGGAACGGGCCGAGCGCGTTTCCGCGCCCGCGATGCCTGGCCCCGGGCTTCCGACTACGTCACCTCCTTCATGCTGCTCGCCATCCCGGCCATCGCGCTCTCCATGGCGATCATGGCGATGCGAAACTCGACATACAGCATCCAGACCTCGGTTTATGTCGTTTATCTCCACCAGATCGGGCTCGTCGGCACGACCATCGGCATTCTGTTCGCTGCCGCTGAGATTGCCAGCGGGTTCGGCGCGCTTTTTGCCGGGCGCGCGATGCGCCTCGGCGATGCACAGCGCACGATGCTGAGCGGCACCGCGCTGGCCATTCTCCTGATCGCGCTGACGCCCCTCCTGGGCGGGATGCTCGCATTGCTGCTGTTCTTCCAAATCGTGCGCGGCTGGCTGGAAGGGGTGATCCAGCCGGTAGTTCTATCGGTGCAGGCGAGGGCTGTCGGCCGGCATCAGCAGGGCGCCGTTGTGGGCCTGCGCCAGACCGGTCAGCGGCTTACCTCGATTTTGATCCCCCCGCTGATGGGTGGTATCGCCGACCGCTGGGGCGTCAGTGAGAGCTTTTACATTCTTGGCGCATTCATGCTGATGTTGTGCGCGCCGCTCGCCTTTATCATCCGCCGAATATCCGCCCTGCCCCAACCCGACATGCCCCCGCTCGACTCTTGAGGAGGCGCGTGTAGTAGAACCGGCAGCGCGGTTTGGGAGCACAAGCGACATGGAGAACTATGACTACATCGTTGTCGGCGCCGGATCGGCCGGCGCGGCGGTGGCGCACCGGCTTTCGGCGGACCCGCGCAACAAGGTGCTGCTGCTCGAAGCGGGCGCGGCCAGCCACCCCTGGTCCTTCATTCCGGTCGGTATGGCCCGGCTGATCAAGAATCCCGCGGCCAATTGGCTCTACTCCTCGGAGCCCGAGGCAAATACCAATGGCCGCCGCCTCCCGGTGCCGCGCGGCAAATTGCTCGGCGGCTCCAGCGCGATCAACGGCATGGCCTTCGTGCGCGGCCAGGCGCAGGATTTCGACACCTGGGCGCAGCTGGGCAACCGGGGCTGGAGCTATGCCGACGTCCTGCCGTTCTTCAAGCGGATGGAAAGCTACGCCGGCGATGGCGATGACGCTTTCCGCGGCCGCGCAGGCCCGCTGCGCGTCACCAATCCGGAACCGCGCGATCCGATCTTCGCCACGATCATCAAGGCCGCGGGCGAGGTCGGGATCCCGCACAACCCGGATTACAACGGCGCCAGCCAAGAAGGCATCGCGATGAGCCAGGCGACGATCGCCGGCGGCCGCCGGATGAGCACGGCGCGCTGCTACCTCGACCCGATCCGCAACCGCCATAATTTGCATATCGAAACGGGCGCGTTGACCGAGGCCCTAATCCTCGACGGCAATCGGTGCACCGGCGTCCGTTATTCCGTAGGGGGCGATGTGCGCGAGGCCGCGGCGCGCGAAGTCGTGGTCAGCGCCGGTACGATCAACTCGCCGCAACTGCTGGAGCTGTCCGGCATCGGCGACCCCGTGCGCCTGCGCAACCTGGGCATCGAAGTGCGTCAGGCCCTCCCCGGCGTCGGCGAGAACCTGCGCGATCACTACGTGCCGCGCACGCGCTGGCTGATCGGCAAGAAAGGCATCACCTTCAACGACCGGGGACGCGGCCTCGGTCTGGTGCATCAGGCGTTGCGTTACGCCCTCGTCCGGAAGGGCATGCTTGCCATGGTGGGCGCGCCGATGCGCGCCTTTGTCTGTTCGCGCGAAGGCCTTGAAGCGCCGGACCTGATGCTCGGGTTGATCCCGATGCTGACCGAACCCGGACCCAAGGGCCCCCGGATCTCCCGGCAGTCCGGTGTGACCTTGTACGCCCACCCGATGCGCCCGGAAAGCAAGGGGCACATCCACATCACCGCGGCCGATCCGCACCGGCCGCCCGCGATCAACTTCAACTTTTTGTCGTCGCCGCCCGATGCGGAGCTGACCGTGTGCGCCGTCCGCATCGCCCGCGCCATCATGACCGCGCCGGCGATGGCTCCCTTTCAGGTAACCGAGGCGGCCCCCGGCGCCGACCGGACCACCGACGACGAAATACTCGACTGGGTCAAAAAGGCGGCGGAAACAACCTACCACCCGGTCGGGACCTGCAAGATGGGCTCCGATCCGATGGCGGTCGTCGACGCCCAGCTTCGCGTACACGCCATCGAGGGGCTGCGCGTCGCCGACGCCTCGATCATGCCGACGCTCACATCGGGCAATACCAACGCGCCGTCGATCATGATCGGCGAAAAGGCGGCGGACATGGTGCTGCAGCACGCCGCCGCCTGACAGGATCAGAGTCATGATTTGGGTCGCCGAGCCGATTGATTTCGCCCGCCGAGGGGTTACGCTGATGCCCGCTGGAAAGCGTCGCCGGCCGTTTCCCGCTCATCCGAGGAGGTTGCAATGCCCGAACCCGAACGCATCGATCGGCGCCGGGCGGCACTGATCGCCTACGACGTGTGCCGGCGCGCGCTAACCCCGGCGGATCCCGTACGCAGGGCCGCGATGCGCCCGGTACTCGATGCCTGGGTGCAGATGATCGCGGCCGCGCGGGCGGCGGGCGTCCCGGTGATCTACACGACCCCGGTCAGCCGCGCCGATGGCGCCGATGTCGTCATGCTGCCGACCGACCTTTCGGCGGAGACCGGCGTGCCGCCGCTCACCAACGGTATCGAGGGCACGCCGGAGGCCGGTTTCCCCGACGAGATCGCGCCGGCTCCCGCGGATTACGTCTTTTTGAAGCGCCGGCCGAGCGCCTTCTACGGGACGGGCGTCGCCGAGCTCCTGCACATGCTGCGGCGCGACATCATCATCATCGGCGGCGGCGCCACCAATCGCGGCGTCGAGACCAGCGTGCGCGAGGCCTTCAACCTCGACCTCGCGTCCGTCGTGGTGCGCGAATGCTGCTGGAGCGGCGACGCGGCCGCCCACGCCTACAGCCTCGACAAGGCGATGAAGATGTACGCGCGCATCCGGCGCCTCGACCAGGTCGCGGCGATGCTGCGGGAATGACCCGAAAGGGTCAGCCGACAGCGGCGCGAAAGATGCGCATATAGTTGCCGCCGGCAATCTTTCCGGCCTCCTCGGGGGTGAAGCCGCCGCGCAGCATCGCCGCCACGAGGTGCACCCATCGGCTGTAGTCCTGCACGCTTCCCGGGGTGACATGCTGATCGGTGCCGATGCTGACGTGATCGACGCCGACGATCTCGGCCATCTCCTTGAGACCGTCGACGTATTTGTCGAGGGTCGGGAAGAAGTGCCAGATGCCGATCGAGCCGCCGGTCTCGGCGATTGCCCGCGCATGGTCCGGGGTGACCTGGCGCCCGTGCAGCGGCGTCGGCCCCATCGCCCGCGACCCGGACACAGCCGTGTGCGACAAGAGCAGCGGTTTCGTCGCGATTTTGACCGCCTGCTTCGCCATGTCCTCGCTCGCGTGCGCGACGTCGCAGACAAAGCCCTGCCGGTGACAGGCCTGGACCACCTCGGCGCCGAATGAGGTCAGACCCCGGTGGGTGATCGCGCCGGTCTGGAAGTCGCCGATGTCGTTCGGCGTGTAGTGCACGAGTTGCAGGTGCCTGATGCCGCGCCGATGCGCTTCCTCGAGCCGCTCGAGCTGCCCGTCGAGGAAGTCGAGCCCCTCCACATCGGCGACGATCGCGGGGTGTCCCGCCTTATGGGCCGCCTCGAGATCGGCCGCGCAAAGCGCCCGGCGGACGCCATGACTGGCGACCAGCTGATCCATCCAGGCGAGGCGCTCCAGGTGGTGGCGGTAGAGCTCGCCCGGCTCCGGCGCGCGCACTACAGCGAGAGCGCCCTCGGCATTCCTGCCGAGTATCGGGCCGTCCGGCACGTCCGCGAGGCACGCGGCCGCAAGCGATCCCGCCCGCATCGCGCTCGCGAGATCGCCGCTCGGCGGCGCCTTCGATGTGATCCCGGTCTTGCCGCCATGGCTATGGACATCGACGGAGATCGATTGGCGCAGAACGCCGAGGGCGGATGAGGCGGTTTCGGCCGTCCGCGCGGCGGCCGTCGAACCGCGCGGCCCGGCACCGCCGGCGAGCATCGCACCGGCCGAGGGCAGCGCCATGCTCCACATCCAGGGCCGAGGCGTCAGGGCATGTCCGTGACCGCAGCAATCCATCGCCGTCCTCCCGAGAATGCGCCGGCGCTAATGCAAGGCCGGCGCGGCGCGAACCTTATTGCGCGGCTATTGCCGGACGCGCCGGCGCGAAACGGCGCTCCATGTCGCGGCGCGCCACGACCGCCGCGCTCTCCGGCACGGCGACATCCGCCCAGTGCACGAAGTCGCCGGCGGCGACATCGCGCAGCAGCTCGACCTTGTGCGCGAGGCCGATCGGCAGGAGGCCCTCCTTGAGGCTTCGCTCGGCCGGCACGAGCTTGCCCCAGACGGTGTAGCCGCCCTCGCCGTCGAGCGTCTCGCCGGCCCGCAGCGACCGCTTCGCCACCGCCACCGCATCGCCCCGGAAGCCGTGCGGCTGCCCGGTCGGCTCGCCGCGCAGCGCGGCCGAGAGCACCGAAACGCCAAGCTCCAGGCCGATCAGGTGGTACGGCTTGTACATCGCGGCGTACCATCCGCTGGCGTCGGTCTTGAGGCCATACTCCTTGAAACAGACACGGGCATAATCATTGGGCGCCTTGAGCACGACATAGACGCCCCATCGCAGATCGCGAAAAACCGGGCGGCCGTCGCGTTCGAGCGAGGAGACAACCTCCACCATCCCGTCCCGTTCGAGGACCCCGCCGGCCTCCCTCGCGCGCAGCGCATGCGGCAGATCGTCGACGCCGCACGGCGGAAAGGCGAGACCGTCCTCCGGCACCGCCAGCCCGGTGGCATTCGCGATCGCCGCCATTTCGATCGCCGATTTGGTGCCGTCCAGGAAGGAATTGAACATCTGCGGGTTCATCCCGCCCTTTCGGGCTTCCTCCGCCGTCAGCCCGTAATGCGCCCATACATCGTCCGGGGTGACCGTGTGGAACGCCGGCAGGTACTTTGTCCCCTTGCCGGCGGCGACGACCTCGAAACCGCAGGCGCGCGCCCAGTCGACCAGCTCGCAGGTCAGCGCCGGCTGGTCGCCATAGGCGAGCGAATAGACCACGCCCTGCGCCCGCGCCTCTTCCGCCAGCAATGGCCCGGCCAGCACATCGGCCTCGACGTTGACCATGACGACATGCCTGCCGGCGGCGATTGCCGCCCGGGCGTGGGCGATGCCCGCCGCCGGGTTGCCGGTGGCTTCGACGACGATTTCGACCGCGGGGTGCGCGCAGGCCTCGATGCCCGAGCCGACAAACGCCGTCCGTAGGATCCGCGCCGCGTCCCAGCCGACCGTGCGGCACTGGGCGGCGGCGCGCTCGGGGTCGAGATCGCCGATCACGGCGATTTCGAGCCCGGGCATCGTCGGCACCTGCGACAGGAACATCGAGCCGAACTTGCCGGCGCCGATCAGCCCGACCTGCACCGGCCGACCGGCGGCGGCGCGTTGCTGCAACAGACGATGGAGGTTCATGCCCGGCCTCGCTATTCCGATTCGCTATTTGGGCGCCGCGACTGGTCGTGGCGCAATCGCAAAAGCGTCGCTGGAGCGGCGCGCTGCCGCTCCTGTGCGAGGCCCATGCGGTCGAGGGCGCCCGCGACATCAGCGAATTCGGCGATTGGCGCGCCTGGCGGATGAGCCCTGAGGCGCGACCCTGACCGGCGGCCATGCCCGGGTTGACGAGCGGCAGCCGGCGCTGGGCCTGCGGTTCGCGGGGTGAGCGGGGCGCCGGCGGGAATAGGAGGCGACTTTCCGCGGTTATCTGAGGTAAACCCACCCGGGGCGCGGTGTGCCGCAGATGAGGGGAGCCTATCCAATTGTCGGCGACTGCGGGAAGTGACGGCAACGCGGGGGTTCCCGGGCGCGACGGCGGCGACGAGCGGGTGCAATGGCGATCAACGGCGCCGGAAAGCCCGACGACCGAAGAAGACGTCGAGCATTTCAAGCGCACCGTGCTGAACAAGCTGATGCTGGCGGTCGGCAAGGACGCATGGGTCGCCACCGATCGGGATTGGTTTGTGGCGACCACGCTGGCGCTGCGCGACCGGGTGATCCATCGCTGGCTGGAGGTCGATCGCGAGAACCTCGCGCAGGGCCGCAAGCGGATCTATTACCTGTCGCTCGAGTTCCTGATCGGCCGGCTGTTGAATGATGTCGCCGGAAACCTGCAGATGGGCGACATCGTGCACCGGGCGCTGGGCGATCTCGGGGTCAATTTCGACCGGGTGCGCTTTGCCGAGCCCGATGCGGCGCTGGGCAATGGCGGGCTCGGCCGGCTCGCCGCGTGCTTCCTCGAAAGCATGGCGAGCCTTGGCATCCCCGCCTATGGCTATGGGATTCGCTATGACCACGGGCTGTTCCGCCAGATCATCAAGGATGGCTGGCAAGAGGAATATCCCGAGGAATGGCTGTCGTTCGTCAACCCGTGGGAATTCGAGCGGTCGGAAGTCACCTACGACGTCAATTATGGCGGATCGGTCGAGAGCGTCGCGGGGCGCGCCGGGCATACGCGTTTTGTCTGGCATCCCGCGGAGACGATCGAGGCGGTGGCCTACGATACCCCGGTGGTCGGCTGGCGCGGGGCGCACGTCAATCCGCTGCGGCTGTGGTCGGCCCGTGCGGTCGATCCGTTGCGTCTCGATGTGTTCAATGCCGGCGACCATGTCGGCGCACTGACCGAGCAGGCGCGCGCCGAGGCGCTCTCCAAGATCCTCTATCCGAGCGATGAAAGCGCGGCCGGACGCGAACTGCGGCTGCGCCAGGAGTATTTCTTCGTCGCCGCCTCGCTGCAGGACCTCGTCGAGCGGCACCGCCGCGCCTACGGCTCGCTCCACACGCTCCCCGATCGGGTTGCCATCCAGCTCAACGACACCCATCCGGCCATCGCCATCGCCGAATTGATGCGGATCCTCGTCGATCTGCACAACATCGCGTGGGACGACGCCTGGCAGATCACCGTCGACACCTGCCGGTATACCAACCATACCCTGTTGCCCGAGGCGCTCGAAAGCTGGTCGGTCACGCTGTTCGAGCGCGTGTTGCCGCGCCATCTCCAGATCATCTTCCTGATCAACGCCCGCCATCTCGAAGCGGTCGAGCGGACGCGCGCGCTCGATGCCGACGCGGTCGCCGCGATTTCCCTGATCGACGAGCGCGAGGGAAGGCGCGTCAAGATGGGGCATCTGGCGTTTCTCGGCTGCGCCCGCACCAACGGCGTGTCGGCGATGCATACCGGGCTGATGAAGAAGACGGTTTTTCGCGACCTCGACGCGCTCTACCCCGACCGCATCGTCAACGTGACCAACGGCATAACTTTCCGCCGCTGGCTCTACCAGGCCAATCCCCGATTGACCGCGCTGTTGTCCGCCGCCTGCGGCGAAGACATCCGCGACAAGCCGGCTGCCATCGCGCGCTTTGCCGCGGCTGCCGGCGACAGCTCGCTTCACGAGCGGGTCCGGGGAGTTAAGCGCGCCAACAAATCGGCGCTCGGTCGGGTCATCCACGCCCAGCTCGGCCTTTCGGTCGACCCTGAGGCCCTCTTCGACGTGCAGATCAAGCGAATCCACGAATATAAGCGCCAGCTGCTCAATCTCCTGGAGACGGTGGCGCTCTACAATGCGATCCGCGCCGACCCGGCCGGGGATTGGGTCCCGCGGGTAAAAATCTTTGCCGGCAAGGCCGCCGCCAGCTACGCCGCGGCAAAGCTGATCGTCAAGCTCGCCCACGACATCGCCGAGGTGATCAACCACGATCCCTCGGTGCGCGACCTGCTCAAGGTGGTCTTTCTGCCGAATTACAACGTCAGCCTGGCCGAGATCATCATCCCGGCCGCCGATCTCTCGGAACAGATTTCGACCGCGGGGATGGAAGCCTCGGGCACCGGCAACATGAAGCTCGCGCTCAACGGTGCCCTGACCGTGGGCACGCTCGACGGCGCCAATATCGAAATCCAGGACAGAGTCCACGCCGACAACATCTTCATCTTCGGCCTCCTGGCCGATGAGGTCGGCAACCTGCGCCGCGCCGCGCTCGACAATTTGCGCACTATCGCGCCGTCGCCGGCTCTGTCCGAGGTTCTCCGGATGATCGAAACCGGCGTCTTTTCACCCGGTGAGCCGCACCGCTTCGCCATGCTGACCGATTCGTTGCGGCGAACCGACCATTACCTGGTCGTCGCCGATTTCGACGCCTACTGGCAGGCCCAGCGCAATGTCGACGAACTGTGGCGCCGCCCCGGCGATTGGGCAGCTTCCTGCATCCGCAATATCGCCGGCATGGGATGGTTTTCCGCCGACCGCGCCATCAACGAATATGCCCGATCGGTCTGGCGAGCCCGCTTTTAGCGCATGATCACACGCGCCCGCAGGTGGCGCCGATCGCGAACTGCACGGGATTAAAGCGCATCCGTGTCGATCTTGTCTTCCGGGGCCTGCGCCGGTGCAGCGGGTGCCGTCCCAACACGCTCGCGCATCCGTTGGAACACGACGTAGAGCGTGGGGATGATGAAGATGCCGACGAACGATGCGGCGATCATCCCGGCGAACACCGGGGTCCCGACCGCTCGCCGGCTCGCCATGCCGGCACCCTCGGCAACGACCAGCGGCAACAGGCCGAAAATGAACGCGAAGCTCGTCATCATGACCGGGCGGAAGCGCAGCCGCGCGCCTTCGGCCGCCGCTTCGAGGATGCTCTTGCCGGCGCGCCGCTCTTCCACCGCGAACTCGACGATCAGGATGCCGTTCTTGGCCGCGAGCGCGATCAGGACGACAAGGCCGATTTGCGCGTACACGTCAAAGCTGAGCCCGGCGACGTAGACGCCGGCGACGGCGCCCAGCCCGCCGACGCTGACCGACAGAAGCACCGGGAGGGGAATGTTCCAGCTTTCGTAAAGCGCGACCAGGAACAGGTACGCGAACAGCAAGGCAAGCCCGAGGAGGACCGGCGTCTGCCCGGCTGCGCCCTTCTCCTGCAGCGCCGTGCCGGTCCATTCGAAACCGTACCCGCTCGGCAGCCCCGCCGATATCCGCACCATCGCGCTCAGCGCCTGGTCCGAGCTGTACCCGGGCTTGGCCGCACCGTTGATGACGGCACTGCGCAGACCGTTGTAGCGCACCAGGGCCTGCGCCCCCTGGACGAACTGCACCTCGGCCAGCGCGCGCATCGGCACCATGCCGCCCGAGGCGTTGCGCACATAGATGCGATAGATGTCCTCGACTGATTTGCGGAACGGCGTCTCGGCCTGCACGTTGACCTGCCATGTCCGGCCGAACAGGTTGAAGTCGTTGACGTAGAAGCCACCCAATGTGGCCTGCAGCGCATTGAAGATGTCGCTGATCCGGATGCCCAGCACCTGTGCCTTGTCGCGGTCGATGCCGAGGTAGATCTGCGGCGTATCGGCCGCGAAGGTACTGAAGACGCCGGCGAGCTCGGGCTGCTGATTGGCCGACACCAGGAGGCCGCGCATCGTCGCGGCCAGATCGGCCGGCGGCTGGCCCTGCAAGCTTTCGAGTACGTACTGGAAGCCGCCGGCGTTGCCGAGGCCGAGGATCGGCGGCAGGTTGAACGGAAACACGATCGCTCCCGGCACCGCGGCGAGCTTAGGACGCAGCGTTGCGATGATGGCGCCGACCGCCTGGGCGCGGGCCGTGCGCGTCTCGTAGGGCTTGAGCCGAATGACGAAGAAGGCCTGGTTGGAGGCGGCCAGTCCGTCGAGGAAGTTGAACCCCACCACCGACAGCACGCCTTCCACTCCGGGGATCGGACGGATGATGTCTTCGACCTGCTCGACGACGGCCTCGGTACGGTTGATCGAGGCGCCCTCGGGGAGCCGCATCGCGCCGAAAAACGCGCCCTGATCCTCGTCCGGCAGAAAGCCCTGCGGAGTCAGGCGAAACAGCCCCGCGGTCACGGCGAGGACAATGACGACGGCGACGACACCATAGACCGCCAGCCGAACCAGCCGATGCACCACGGAAACATAGCCGTCGCGCACCCGGTCGATGGCGCCGAGCACATGGCGCATCGGACCGCGACCGGTTTGCCCGTGCTTCAAGAGGACCGCGCACAGCGCCGGGGCGAGGGTCAACGCATTGAGCGCGGAAATCAGCATCGACGCCGACACTGCCACCGCGAACTGGCGAAACAGCTGGCCGCTGATCCCGGGAATGAACGCCACCGGGACAAAAACCGACAGGAGGACGAGGGTGATGGCGATGATCGGACCGGTGATTTCGGCCATCGCCTTTTTTGTCGCCTCGGGGACCGAAAACTCCGGTTGTTCCTCGATAACCCGCTCGACGTTCTCGATCACGACGATGGCGTCGTCGACAACGATGCCGATCGCCAGCACCAGCGCCAGCAGCGACACGGTATTGGCCGAATAGCCGATCATCAGCATGACCGCGAAGGTGCCGATGATCGAGACCGGCACGGCGAGCAGCGGGATCAGCGTCGTGCGCACTCTGCCGAGAAACAGAAACACGACGATGCCGACGAGGATAAAGGCCTCCACCAGGCTGCGGATGACCTCGTTCACCGTCGAGGTGACAAAGACCGTCGTGTCGAAGAACAGATTGTAGGTCAGGTCGTGAGGAAAGCGGCGGGCCAGCTCGTCGAGAACCTGGCGAACCTGACGGGCCACCTCGACCGCGTTGGCGCCGGGCGACTGGTAGATCCCGATCGAGGCGGCGGGGGCGCCGTTGAGCCGCGAATATCGGTCGGAACTGCGCGCGCCGGTCTCGACCCGGGCGACGTCCTTGAGTCGCACCACCGAACCGTCGGAGTTGGCGCGCAGCACGATGCTGGCAAACTCCTCCGGCTGGGTCAGCCGGCCCTTGGTTTTGATGGTTAGCTGGAACCGCTGATCCGAGGACACCGGTGCGGCGCCGACCCGGCCAAGCGCGGCCTGGATGTTCTGGCCCTGAACCGCGGTAACCACATCGTTGGGCGACAGGTTGAGCGCGGTCAGCCGGTCGGGATCAAGCCAGATCCGCAACGAGTAGTCGAGCGGGCCAAACAAGCTCGCCTGGCCGACGCCCTTGATGCGCGACAGCGGGTCGATGATGTTGATCGTGGCGTAGTTGCTGAGAAACAAGGCGTCGTAGGTCTTGTCCGGCGAGAACAGCTGGATCACCTGCAACAGCGCGGCCGATCGCTTGCGGATGATGAGCCCCTGACGGGATACTTCGGCCGGCAGCAATGGCTGAGCCAGTGCCGCGCGGTTCTGGACGTTGACCGTGTTGATGTCGGGGTCGGTGCCGAGGGCAAAGGTGACCGTCAGGGTGTAGCTGCCGTCGGCGCCGCTGGTCGACTGGTAATAGAGCGCGTTGTCGATGCCGTTGATCTGCTGTTCGATCGGCTGGGCGACCGTCGCTTCGACAACCTCGGCGTCGGCCCCGGGATAGCTCGCGGTCACCGTCACCTGCGGCGGCACGATGTCCGGAAACTGTGCGACCGGAAGCCGGGTCATGGCGATGATCCCGGCGAGCGTAATGACGATCGAGATGACGAAGGCGAGCCGCGGCCGGTCGATGAAGATCGCGGAGATCAACGTCTAGGCCCCTTTGCCGGGCGGCAGCACGGTAACCGCGACTTCCTGGCCGACCCGGACCTTCTGGATGCCGTCTACGATGACCTGCTCGCCTTGCTTGAGGCCCGATTCGACGACGATGTCGGCATCCTGCGTCGGGCCCACGGTGATGCGCCGGCTTTCCACCTTGCGCTCGGGGTTGACGATCAGCACGTAGGTGCCGGCCTGATCGAGCTGCAGCGCCGCTTGCGGCACGACGAGGCGCGGCTGGTCCTTGCGCTCGCGGACCACCACGGTGACAAACTCGCCGTCGACCAGCAATCGCTCCGGATTGGGCAGGGTGGCTCGCATGATCAGCGTGTCGGTCTGTTGGTTTACCTGGATATCGGTGAAGTTCCACACGCCGGGATGCGCATATTCCTTGCCGGTCGACAGCTTGACCACGATCGTGATCTTGATCTGCCTGCCGTCCTCCTGCTGACGCGACTCGCGGATTTCCTGGAGCTGACGCTGGCTGACCGGGAACACCGCGTAGATCGGGTCCTGGCTGACGATGGTCGCGAGCACCCCGCTTGCGGCGTTGACCAGATTGCCCTGGGTATAGGCGGTGCGGCCGATGCGGCCGTCGATCGGCGCCCTGATGCTGGTGTAGCCGAGGTTGACCTCGGCGAGGGCGAGCGCGGCCTGGGTTTGCAACACCTGGGCGCGCGCGCTGTCCATGGTTGCCTTGTCCTGATCGGCCTTGGCTTGCGGCGCATTCTGGTTCTTCGCCAGCTGGAACGACCGGTTGTATTGCAATTCGGCGTTGAGCGCCTGCGCCTGCGCGGCCGCGAGATTGGCCTTTGCCTGGTCGGCCTGGGCCTGATACGGCGCGGTTTCGATCTGATACAGCAGCGTGCCCGCCGTGACGTCCTGACCTTCCTTGAACAGAATCTTGTCGAGAAAGCCCTCCACCCGGGCGCGCAGCTGCACGGTGCTGATGGCCCCGATACGCCCGACGAACTCGTAGGAGCGGGCGACGCCACGGACCTCCGCCGGGCGAACGCCGACGGAAGGCGGCGGCGGGGTTTGCGCCCGAGGCTGTTGGATTTGGCCGCAGGATACGAATAGGACC
>DATCQF010000479.1:0-3135 GCA_036569735.1 Allostellaceae bacterium
CATCGGTACCGACCGCGAGCGGGCACACGCCAGCCAGCAGCGAAACGGCGCTGCCGCCGCTGCTGCCGCCCGGCGTGCGCTCCAGGTTCCACGGGTTGCGGGTAACGCCGGTCAAGGGCGAGTCGGTGGCGCCCTTCCAGCCGAATTCGGGGGTCGTCGTCTTGCCGAAAAACACCGCGCCCGCCTCGCGCAGCCGGGCGGGGACCGGGGCGTCCTCGATCCAGTTCTGGTTCGGGTCGATCGTGCGCGAGCCCATCAGGCGCGGCCAGCCGCGGGTCAGGAGCGTGTCCTTGAGCGCCACCGGAATGCCGTCGAGGAGGCCCTGCGGCGCCCCCCTCTGCCAGCGCGTTTCCGAGGCGCGCGCCGCCGCCATCGCGCTCTCCGGGTCGTACAGCACAAAGGCGTTGAGCGCGCCCTCATGACGTTCGAGCCGAGCCAGGGTCTCGGTCATCACCGCGACCGGCGACAGCTGTTTCCCCCGGTAAAGCTCCAAGAGCCGGGTCGCCGGCAGAAACGCGATATCGTCGGCCATGTTGCCCCCCAAGAAATTCGTCATTCCCGGCGAAAGCCGGGATCCACTATTCCGCACCTGAGGCGGTTGATCGATGGATCCCGGCTTTCGCCGGGAATGCGGTTTTAAATCACGTCACCGCCACCACGTTGTGCAGCGCCTCGCCGCAGACAAAACGATCGAGGTTGCCGGCGGCCTGGGCCCAGCGCCGGTCCCGGGTCGCCTCGGTCGAGCTTGAGCAATGCGGAGTCATCAAGACGTTGGGCAGCTCGTGGAACGCAAAGGCGGAAGGCCGGGGGTCCGGGGTGCCGGGGGCAGGGTATCGCCACCACACGTCCAGCGCGGCGCCACCGAGTTTCTTGTCTCTCAATGCCACATAAAGCGGCTCCTCGTCGACGATCGCGGCGCGGCCGATGTTGATCAGCACCGCGGTCGGCTTCATCAGCGCCAGGCGGCGCGCGTCGATCAGACCGCGGGTTTCCGGGGCGAGACCGGCGGCAATGACGAGCGCGTCGCATTGCGGGAGCATGCGGTCGAGATCGGCGAGCGGATAAATCTCCGACGCGTCGCCTTTGTCGGCGACCCTGCTGCGATTGGCGGCGATCACCCGGCATCCGAACCCGACGGCGCGCCGCGCCACCTCGCGGCCGATCCGGCCATAGCCGAGGATGCCGATCGTGCTTCCGAGGATCTCGCCATGCGGCGCGCCGCCGGGGCCGTCGAGCCACGATCCGCCGCGAAATGCGCTCACCGTGTCGAACAGACGGTGGGTCAGCGCCAGCATCGTCATCATGATGTACTCGGCGATCGCGGGCTCATGGCCGAACACGTTGCAGATCGTTGTTCCCGGAGGCACCGACGGCAGATCGATCAAGTCGATCCCCGCGGTCGCCGATTGCAAGAGGCGCAGCTTCGGGGCCGGGGGAAAGTCGGGCCGCCAGACATGGCTGACGACCAGCTCGGCCTCCGCCAACGCTGGGATCAGGCGCTGAGCGTCGCCCTCGTCCGCCAGGATCGTGGCATCGAGTTTCCCGGTCATTTTGGCAAGGATGCCGGGCGCGCCGCGTGCGGCCACGCGCCCGACGAAAGCTGCTTTCATCGCTCAGTCCTCAAACGGTGGTGACCATGTTGATCAGCTTTTCGCCGCGCGCGAGACGGTCGATATTGCCGATGATCGCGGCAAAGCGCCGCTCCGCGGTGCCCTCGGTGTAGGATGAGGAATGCGGCGTCATCAGCACGTTCGGCAATTCGTGGAAAGGAAAGCGTGACGGCCGGGTCTGCGGCTCGGCCGGCGTCGGATAGCGCCACCACACATCGATCGCCGCGCCGCCGAGCCGGCCATCGCGCAACGCGGCGTAGAGCGCTTCTTCGTCGACGATCTGCCCGCGGGCGATGTTGATCAGGAGGGCGCCGGGTTTCATCATGGCGATGCGCCGCGCGTCGATCAGCCCCTTGGTTTCCGGGGCCAGCGCGGCGGCAATTACGACGATATCGCACTCCGGCAGCATCCGGTCGAGCTCGGCCAGCGGATAGACCCGCTCGACCGGTCCGGCATCCTCGACCGGGCTGCGATTGGCCGCCAGCAGACGAACGCCGAACGGCGCCGCGCGGCGCGCCACCTCGCGCCCGATCCCACCGTAGCCGACGATGCCGACGGTCTGGCCGAGCAGCTCGCCATGCCGCGTCCCGCCGCCCTGGAGGCTGGCCTCCCACGAGCCGGCACGAAAGCTCAGTACCGTTTGGAACAGCCGGTGGGTCAGGTTCAGCATCGTCATGATCACGTATTCGGCGATCGGCGTCTCGTGGCCGAGAGTGTTGCACACGGTAACCCCGCGCGGCACCGCGGCGAGATCCATCCGGTCGACCCCGGTCGCGATGCATTGCAGGAGTTTGAGGCGCGGCGCCGGCGGGAAGCCCGCGCGCCACTCAAGTCCGACGACGGCGTCGGCTTCGGCCAGCGCCGCGGCGAGCCGGGCCGTATCGGTGTCGTCGGCGAGGATCTCGGTGTCCGGCGCGGTGGTGAGGCGCGCCACGATGCGCGGCGCATGGGCGGCGGCAAAGCGGCCGAGGAACAGCACCTTCATCTCGGCCCCCTTCAGATCGTGGTGACGATGTTGATCGCGGGCTCGCCCCGTACGCAGCGGCCGATATTGTCGGCGATCTCGTCCCAACGCCGCCGCACCATGCCCTGGGTCCAGCCCGAATTGTGCGGCGTCACGATGACGTTGGGCAATTCGTGAAACGGATGGCTGGAGCCGCGCCGCAGCGGCTCGGCCGCGTTCGGATACTGCCACCAGACGTCAAGCGCGGCACCGCCGATGGCGCGGTCGCGCAACGCGGCATAGACCGCATCCTCGTCGATCACCTGGCCGCGCGCGATGTTTATGAGGAACGCGGACGGCTTCATCAGCGCGAGGCGCCGCGCGTCGATAAGGCCGGTGGTCTCGGGCCCGAGCGCGGTGCACAGCGCGACGGTGTCGCATAGGGGCAGCATCGCATCGAGCTCGGCGAGCGGAAAGATGCGCTCCACCCCCGGCTCGGCGTCGCGCGGGCCGCGGTTCGCGGCCAGGATGCGGCATCCGAATGGCGCCGCGCGCCGCGCCACCTCCTGCCCGACCCTCCCG
>DATCQF010000480.1:0-3090 GCA_036569735.1 Allostellaceae bacterium
CCCGGAGACCGGTCGCGTACAATAATTCGAGGAGGCAGCGCAGCCGGATGCCCTCGTCGTCCGGCCACGCCGCGGCAGCCTCGATCAGCCGCTCGACCTCCGCCTCGCTGAGGATTTTCGGCAGCGGGCGGCCGAGCCGCGGGGTGTCGAGCCCCGCCGTCGGGTCGTCGCTGCGCGCGCCGTCGCTGACCAGAAAGCGAAAGAACTGGCGCATCGCCGAGAGGTGCCGGGCCAGCGTTCGCGGCGCGAGGCGCCGTGTTGTCGCGGCGGCGAGATAATCGTGCACCGCCGCCGCATCGGCGTCTTCGAGCGCCGTACCACGGGCGGCCAGAAACCTTGCCAGATCGGCGAGGTCGTTGCGGTAGGCCGTAAGCGTCAGCCGCGCCGCGCCGCGTTCGGCCGCCAGCATTTCGAGAAACGCTTCGAGCCGGCGCGACATCGGTGCGGCACCCGCCGTTGCGCGCGGGGGCCCGGTCATTTCGGGAAGCGCGCATCGGGCAGCACTTTCTCGACCCGGGTCGACGGCGCGGGAAAATCCCCAAAGGCCAGGAACAGGCAGACCCCAAGGATCGCCAGCACCAGGACGAGAACGAGGGAAATGGTAACCCTTGTCATGCCGCAACCCGCATTCCCGCGTCACACTGTTGCCCTGGAGCCCTGGGAGGCCCGAGGGCGCCGCCGTATCGCCCGCCGTATCGCCCGCCGTATCGATTGACGAACCGGCCGCGGGTTATGCTAGTACCTTGAGGACGCGTCGCGCGGAAGCGCGGCGACGAGGCAGGGGCGCGCGGTGGACCTCCAGACCAGGCAAGCGGGCGGAACAGCGGCGCGGATTCAGGGTTTCACACCCGGCCGGGCGATTGTCCTCGTCGGTCTGATGGGTGCGGGCAAGACCAAGATCGGACGGCGTCTGGCGGCGCGCCTCAATTTGCCGTTTTTCGATTCGGATAGCGAGATCGAGACGGCGGCGGGCGAAACCATCGAGGAGATTTTCCGCAATCGCGGCGAAGCGGCGTTCCGCGACGGCGAGCGCCGCGTCATTGCGCGGCTGCTCTCTCAGCCGACGCACGTGCTGGCGACCGGCGGCGGCGCGTTCATGGACCCCGCAACCCGGGCCGAGATCGCCCGCCGCGGCGTCGCGGTATGGCTGCGCGCCGATCTCGAAATCCTGGTCGCGCGGGTCGCGCGCCGCGCCAACCGCCCGTTGCTGAAAGAACGCGACCCCCGCGCGGTGCTCGCCGAGCTGATCGAGCGCCGGCACCCGGTCTATGCCGAGGCCGACATCACCGTCGACAGCGGCGAGGGCTCGCCGGAGGTCACCACGAATCGGGTGATTGCCGCTCTCGCCGGCTGCGCGCGGGCCCTGCGGCCGCCGGATGCGGAGCCCGGTTCGGAGCCAGATTCGGAGATCAAGCAATGACGGCGGAAACTGCGGCCGCGGGCGCCTTCGACCAGCTGCGCGTCGAGCTTGGCGAACGCGGCTATGACATCCTGGTCGGTCCCGGGCTGATCGAGCGCGCCGGCGCGCTGATGTCGCCGTTGCTGCGCCGGCGCCAGGCCGTGGTCATCACCGACGAGAATGTCGCGCGCCATTACCTGGCGCCGCTCAGCGAGAGCCTCGCCGAGCACGGCATCGCGCAGCACACGGTCGTGCTGCCTCCGGGCGAGGGGACCAAGGATCTCGCCCATTTCGGCGGGCTGGTCGACGATATCCTGGCCTGCGGCATCGAACGCGGCACGATGCTGGTGGCATTGGGCGGCGGGGTGGTCGGCGACATCGCCGGGTTCGCCGCGGCGACCCTGTTGCGCGGCATCGATTTCGTGCAGATCCCGACGACCCTCCTGGCGCAGGTCGACAGCTCGGTCGGCGGCAAGACCGCCCTCGACACCAGCGCCGGCAAGAACCTCATCGGCGCCTTCTACCAGCCGCGCCTGGTGCTCGCCGACACAACGAGCCTGGCGACATTGCCGCGCCGCGAGGTGCGCGCCGGTTATGGCGAGATCGTCAAATACGGGCTGATGCGCGACGCCGATTTCTTCGAGTGGCTGGAAGCCGAGGGCCGGGCGCTGTGCGATCTCGAACCGGACGCGCTGACCCGCGCGGTCATGGTCAGCTGCCGGATGAAGGCGGCGATCGTCGCCGCCGACGAGCGCGAAGCGGGAGACCGCGCCCTATTGAATTTCGGCCATACCTTCGCCCATGCACTCGAGACCGAGACCGGATTTGGCGACCGGTTGCTGCATGGCGAGGCGGTAGCGCTCGGGATGGTCCTCGCGTTCGATTTCGCGGTGCGCCTCGGGCTCGCCTCGGGGCAGGATTCGCACCGGGTCCGGCACCATTTTGCCGCCGCGGGGTTGCCGACCGAACTCGCCGCGATCGGCCTCTCCGGCAGCGCGGCCGACCGCCTCTTGGGGCATATGGGCAAGGACAAGAAGGTGCGCGACGGCGCGATCACGCTGATCCTGCCGCGCCGCATCGGCGACGTATTTGTGATGCGCGACGCGCCGGTCGAGCAATTGCGCTCGTTTTTGGCGGAAGCCTCCTGATACTCCGTTTCCGAATTATATCGGCAAGCGGATTGGCTGAACGGCCTGCGGCTGCCCGGCAGGCAACGCGGCGGCGCGGTAGAAGTCGACGATGTACATGCGAATCGCCGCGGTCAGGCTCGATGCGGTGCGCTCGCGGTCGATGTTCGTGACGAGGTCATGCATCGTTTGCCGAAGCCGCTGCGCGATGTCTTGCAGCGCATCCCACATCATCGGTTCGAGGCGCACGCTGGTCCGGTGACGGCCCACGACGATGTTGTGGATCACCAGCGACGATGAGGGATTTTCGTGGATGCGGCGTGGCCGCCGCGGCAATCTCTCTGGCATGAAAATAATCTACTATACGATGGTCAAATTGCAACTTAAACTTGTTCATAGTTAAATACTCGTGTATGAAAGTTGCGCACCATCGTACGTAGATTGCGTACGGTTGCAACGCTTTGCCACTAACCCTCGTCAGGTGCGAGCGTCGTCAGCGACAGCGCGTGGATTCGGGTGGCCAGTTCGTCGGCGAGCGTCTCGTAGACGAGCCGCTGGCGCGCC
>DATCQF010000481.1:0-4675 GCA_036569735.1 Allostellaceae bacterium
CCCGAACCGAGGTGAACCGGCTGATCCAGGGCAACCTGACCGTCAAGTTCGAAGGCCGCTTTCGCCACAAGGACGGATCGTACCGCTGGCTGTCGTGGACCGGCGTGCCGGACCAGGATCACATTTATGCAGTTGCCCGCGACGTCACCGCGGAGAAGGCTGCGGCCGATCGGCTGAAAGCCACCGAGGAGGCACTGCTGCAAGCCCAGAAGATGGAAGCGGTGGGGCAATTGACCGGCGGTATCGCCCACGACTTCAACAATCTGCTGACCGTCGTCAGCGCCAATGCCGAACTTTTGAGCGCCGAGCAGTTGGACGGCGAGCCGGGCGGCGAATCGGGCGGCGAGCAGGTTGAGCGGCGCGCCGCGGCAATCCTGCGTGCGGCAAGTCGCGGCCAGCGCCTGACCCGGCAACTGTTGGCTTTCTCACGCCAACAAACCTTGCGGCCGGAGGCGGTCGATCTGCGGCAGCGCACCGGCGAAATCGGCGAGATGCTGGCGCGGACCGTGCGCGCGGACATCGAGATGAACCTCGATCTGCCGGAAGGCCTGTGGCCGGTGGCAATCGATCCCGCCGAGTTCGAGCTGGCGATCCTCAACGTGGCGGCCAACGCGCGCGACGCGATGCCGAACGGTGGTCATTTTCGCGTTGTCGCGCACAACATGGCGCTCGGACCCGGCGATTCGCCCGGCGATCCGGCCAGGGTGTTGCCGGCCGGGGAGTTGAGTGGCGATGGGCTCGCCGGCGATTTCGTCGCACTCACGCTTGCCGATTCCGGCAGCGGCATGCCCGCCGAGGTGCTGGCCCGCGCTTTCGAACCTTATTTCACGACAAAGGAAGTCGGCGCAGGCTCCGGCCTCGGCCTGTCGCAGGTCTACGGCTTCGCCAGGCAAAGCGGCGGCGGCGCGGTGCTCGCGAGCGTGCCCGGCGCCGGCACTTCGGTGACCCTGTTTTTGCCGCGAGCCCAAATTTCTGGCGCTCCGTCCGAGCCGGCAGCGCCTGATCCCGGGCGCGTCGGCGGCACGACATCGTGACCGCGGCAGCCCGGCGCGGGTGAAGCCGTGGTTGAATTCGGCGGCAGGCTCCGATAACCTCGACGCCTGTGCTGTTAATGATTGATCTTACTGGGAATGTTTTTCGGATTGGGTTCGATTGCCGTCGAATAAGGTCGCGTTGCACGAACAATCGAGCAACGAAACGGGCCGGCGCGAGCAGTCTGCGAGGCCGATCATGGGGGTGGAGAATGACCAGCGTCGCCAGCCGATCGGTGCGGATAAGCGGCGCTCGGTACGAATCGGGGGGAGTTGCCATGCGCGCCGGGAACCGGGTTGAAAAAACCCGCAACGAAACCGGCTTCGGTGCCCTGGCGCGCGCCGCATTGCCGTGCATCCGGTTTGGCCCGATCCTGGCAGGGCCCGCCGGGATGGTCTCGGCCGAGGCGGCTGGTGCGGTTGCTTGACAGCGGGGAACCGTCGCCCGAACCAACGTCACAACTGGTGTTTGGGGCTTGGGGTGTGTAATGAAGGGGAGGCCGTGCGGCCAGCCGTCACCCACTGTCCTCGCCACGGAACCGGATTTGCCTCAGCGCTATGAGTGACGGGTCGATCGCGATCATTGGCGCCTCCTGCCGGTTTCCGGGCGCATCCGGCCTGGAGGCCTATTGGGAGCTGCTCACCTCGGGGACCGATGCGATCTCCGAGGTCGAGGGACGGCGCTGGTCGACCGAGTTCTACTACCACCCCAATCGCGGCGAGCCGGCGAAGAGCTATACCTGGTCTGCCGGACTGATCAGCGATGTCGAACTGTTCGAGCCGGCTTTTTTCGGGATTTCCCCGCGCGAAGCGGCGCAGATGGACCCGCAACAGCGCGTCCTGCTCGAGCTCGTATGGCATGCCGCCGAGGATGCCGGCATCCCGACGAGCAAGCTCGCCGGGAGCGCGACCGGGGTCTATATCGGCGCCTCCTCCACCGACTACCGCGATCTGCGCCTCGGCGACCCGGCGAGCGGCGATTCGTATTTCATGACCGGGGGCACGCTCAGCATCCTGGCCAACCGCATTTCCTATGTATTCGACCTGCACGGCCCGAGCCTGACCGTCGACACCGCCTGCTCGTCGTCCCTGGTTGCATTGCATCACGCGTGCGAGGCGATTCGCAGCGAGCGCATCGCGAGCGCGATCGTCGGCGGCATCAACCTGCTCTTGGCGCCGTATCCGTTTCTCGGCTTTTGCCGCGCCTCGATGCTGTCGCGCCGCGGCCGCTGCTTTGCCTTCGACGAGCGCGCCGACGGGTACGTGCGCGGCGAAGGCGGCGGCGCCATAATTCTCAAACCGCTGCGCCAGGCCCTCATCGACGGCGACCGCATTCGCGCGGTGATCCTGGGGACCGGCGTCAATTCCGATGGCCGCACCATCGGGTTGTCGCTGCCCAGCGAAGCGGCGCAGGCCGATCTCATTCGCACGGTTTACGCGCGCGCCGGCGTCACCCCCGATGATCTGGCGTTTTTCGAGATGCACGGCACCGGCACGCCGGCCGGCGATCCGATCGAGGCCGCCGCCGTCGGACGCGCGCTTGGCCAGGCGCGGCGCGACCCGCTGCCGATCGGCTCGGTCAAGACCAATATCGGGCATTTGGAGCCCGCCTCGGGGATGGCCGGGCTGATCAAGGCGACGCTGGCGCTCGACCACGGCATCGTGCCGCCGACGCTGCACTGCGAGAGGCCGAACCCGAACATCTCGTTTGACGAGCTCAACCTGCGGCTCGTCCGCTCGCAGGAACCGATCGGAGCGGGACACTGCGCCGGGGTCAACTCGTTTGGCTTCGGCGGCACCAACGGGCACGCGGTCCTCGCCGCGCCGCCGCGGCGTTCGCCGGAGGTGGGGTCCGCCGACCAATTGTCCGATGGCGGCCCGCTGCCGCCCTTGATCATCTCGGCGCGAACCGAAGGCTCGCTGCGCGCGCTGGCGCAGAGCTGGCATGACACGCTGGCCGCGTCGCCCGCGGAGCGCGCTCCTGCCTTGCTGCGCGCGGTCGCGCGGCGCCGCGATCAGCATCCAGAGCGCCTCGTCGCGCTCGGTGAGGACCACGCCGGGACCATCGCCGCGCTCGCCGACTTCATCGCCGGCGCGGACAGCCCCGCCGTGGTCACCGGAACCGCCGTGCGCGAGGGCAAAGTCGCCTTCGTGTTCTCGGGAAACGGCGCGCAATTTCCTGAGATGGGCCGCTATGCCTATCACGCGAGCGCGGCGTTCCGCGAGGCGATCGCGCAGGTCGACGGCGCATTGCGGCCGGCACTCGGCTGGTCGGTTGGCGAAGTGATCGAGCGCGGTGTCGAGGCCGGGCAGCTGGTGCGCGCCGATATCGCCCAGCCGCTGCTGTTCGCGCTCCAGGTCGGGATCGTCAGCGTCCTGCGGGGTTTCGGGGTCGAGGCGGCGGGCCATATCGGTCATAGCGTCGGCGAGATTGCGGCGGCGTGGGGCGCGGGCGCCTTATCCCTGGCGGATGCCGCGCGCGTCGTCGTGGCGCGCAGCCAGCAGCAGGAACGGACCCGGGGCCAGGGTCGCATGGCGGCGCTGGCATTGGGCGGCGCGGCGGCTCGCGAGCTCCTCGCCGAACTGGGCAGCCCGCTCGAGGTCGGTGCGATCAACGCCACGCAATCGGTGACGCTCTCCGGTCCCGCCGAGGCGATCGACCGGTTGGCGGCGGAAGCACGCCGCCGCGGCCTTGCCTGCCGCGCCCTCGATCTCGATTTCGCCTTCCATTCCGCGGCGATGGACCCGATCCGCGATGATTTGCTCGCGGGTCTCGCCGGTCTGTCGTCCGGCTCGCCGCACGCGCTCCTGGTCTCGACGGTCACCGGCGATCAGGTCACCGCGGGCCTCCTCGACGCGGATTACTGGTGGCGCAACATCCGCAGCCCGGTCCGCTTCACCGACGGGATGGCTGCCCTGGTCGATTCCGGGTTCCGGATATTTGTCGAGATCGGCGCGACCCCCGTGCTGCAGGCCTATCTGCACGACGCTTTGCGCGCAGCGGAAGGTCAGGGCCGGGTCCTTGCCACATTGACCCGCAAGCAGGGCAGCCTCGACCCATTCCCCGAAATCGCCGCCCGTTGTCATGTCGCGGGACACGACATTATCGCGGCCGGCCGGTTCGACGGGGCGGCCGATCTGTCCGGACTGCCGCTTTACCCCTGGCAGAAGGAACGCTTCTGGTTCGAGCGGACGGTCGAAGAGGTCTTTCAGGTAAACCCGTCCTTCGACCATCCGCTGCTCGGGTTTCGCCAGCAAGGGCCGGTACAGTCCTGGCTCAACCACCTCGATCCCGACTTGCTGCCCTGGCTGGCCGACCACGCGATCGAGGGGGTGCCGGTGTTGCCCGCCACCGCGGTCCTCGAGATGGCGCTTGCCGCGGCATGGCTGCGGCGCCCGGATGCACGCGCCATCGAGGTCGTCGATGTCGAGTTGCGTCGGCCGCTGCCCTTCGACAAGGGGCGGCCCCGGGAAATCCGCACCGTCCTCGTTGGGGAAGACGGCGATTGGGAGCTGAGCAGCCGCCCCCGCCTTTCCGATGAGCCGGCGACCCTCCATGCCGTAGCGCGCCTCGCGACGGCCGGGGACCATCGCGGCGCGCCCCTGTTCGCCGAGCCCACCGCCACTCGAGGCGAGGTTGACGC
>DATCQF010000482.1:0-2789 GCA_036569735.1 Allostellaceae bacterium
ACAAAGCTGTCGAAATCGTCGTGGTCGTGCTCGGCTTCGAGATCGTGGCACGACGGGCGGGCGGCGAGGTCGTCCTCGGCCGAGGCGGCAAGGCCGAGCGCCACCGCCGCCGCGACCCTCCCCTCGATGGCGCCGACCAGCTTCACGCCGGGCCGCAGCCGCGCCTCGATGTCGCGACGCAGCGCGAGGAGCCGGCCGGGCGGGACGAGGTCGGTCTTGTTGAGGATCACCAGATCGGCGCAGGCGAGCTGATCGCCGAACACCTCCTCGAGCGGGTTGTCATGATCGATCGCCGGGTCGGCCGCGCGTTGCCGCGCCACGGCCTCGGGATCGCTCGCGAAGCGTCCCTCGGATGCCGCGGCGGCGTCGATCACCGTCACCACCCCGTCGACCGTCAGGCGGGTGCGGATCTCGGGCCAGGCAAACGCTTGCACCAGCGGCTTCGGCAGCGCGAGCCCCGAGGTTTCGACGATGATGTGGCCGGGCGGCTCGGGCCGGTCGACGAGGCGCGTCAGGGTCGGCAGGAAATCGCCGGCGACGGTGCAGCACAAACAGCCGTTCGCCAGTTCGACGATGTACTCCTCGCGGCACGCTTCGTCGCCGCAGCCGAGCAGCAATTCGCGGTCGATGCCGAGTTCGCCGAACTCGTTGACGATGATCGCGAGGCGGTGCCCGGAAGCCGTCGCGATCAGATGGCGCACGAGGCTCGTCTTGCCGGCGCCGAGAAAGCCGGTGACGATCGTCGCGGGGATCCGGCGCATGGTTCAGCCGCCCTTCAGCACCAGCGGCAACCCCGCCGCGACAAAGACGACGCGGTCGGCGAGCGCGGCGATTTCCTGGTTGAGCCGGCCGGCGGCGTCGCGGAAATCGCGGCCGAGCGGGGTTTCCGGCACGAGGCCGAGCCCCACTTCGTTGGCGACCAGGACGATGGGGCCCGCCGCGTCGCGCAGGGCCATGCGCAGTGTCGCGAATTCCTCGTCGATCGGCGCCCCGGCCATCATCAGGTTGGAGAGCCACAGGGTCAGGCAGTCGATCAGCAGCGGGCGCTCGGGGTCTGCCTCGGCACGGATGGTCGCGGCCAGGGCGAGCGGCGCCTCGACGGTGCGCCAGAAGGCGCCGCGGCGGGAGCGATGCGCCGCAATGCGCGCCGCCATCTCGGCGTCTCCGGCCTCGGCGGTCGCGCAATAGGTGCCGGCCGCAGCCGCGGCCTCGACGAGGCGCTCGGCATATCGGCTCTTGCCCGAGCGCGCACCGCCCAGGACCAGAATCAGCGGGGGCAGCTGCCCCGCACGGGGTGACGACAAAGGCTCCTCCTCCGCCCGAGGAATCGTGCCGGGTACTCCCTCCCTGCGGAGGGCGGCGATGCGGAGGTCTCCTGGCTCGGGGTCATCGCCCGGCAGCGCCTTCCCGGCCGGGCTTGTTCCGGACCAGTGGCCGTTGCCGCGGGCTCGCCGCTAACAGTTGCGGGGGCAGCGCCGGTCTCGCACCGGACTTCCCTGTCGCATCGCAGGCTGACGCTAGCACGCCGGAACGTGGCCGTCACTCGTCGCTTGGACCGGCGCCCTGCGTCCTTCGAGACACCCGCTGCGCGGGCTCCTCAGGATGACGTTCTTTCTTAATGCCATCATAAACTTACGTCATCCTGAGGAGCACCCGAAGGGTGCGTCTCGAAGGACGCCGGATTAGCGGAGGGCCTAGCGCGGCGGGCGGTTGACGGTGATGACGCGCCAGCCGTGGCCCATGCCGGGGCCGTCGATGTGGTCGATCCGGGTCACCGAGCAGTTTTCCATCGTGAAGGCGAGGCAGGCCTCGGGGTCGAGCCCGAGCGCGAGCCCCAATGCGGCGCGGATCGTGCCGCCATGCGCGACCGCGATGATGTCGCGGCCGCGATTGGGCTCGATGAGGCCATGGACGGCGCGCGCGACCCGCTGCATCACTTCGATGAAGCTCTCGCCGCCCGGCGCCTGCTGGTGCGCCGGGGCGTGCCAGAAGCGGTGAAACGCCCCACCGCGCGACTCGTGCAGCTCCTCGTAAGTGAGGCCCTGCCAATCGCCGAAATCCTGCTCGGCGAGATCGGGAATGGCCTGCGTTCCGGGGCCGGGGATCGGGTCGGGGCCGGGCAGCCCGGCACGCACGATCGCCCGCGCGGTCTCGTGGGTGCGGCGCAGATTGCTGGTGACCCACACCGCATCGCGCGGCAACTGGCGCGCCAGGCCGGCGAAGACGGCCGCGTCGGTGCAGTCGCACGGCATGTCCTTCTGGCCGTAGATGCGGCCGTCATGCTCGACCGGGGCGTGCCGCACCCACCAGAAGCGCGTCGCGGTCGCGGTGCCGCCGGCGCCTCCCGCGCCGATCGCATCGGTGCTGAACGGGGACACCTTGCCGGCCGGGAGGTTTGGGCCCGCCGGAAGGTTTGGGCCGGGCGCGGGGGTGTGCGAACCCTGGCTCATTTGGCCGCCGCCGCGAGGAGCATCACGATCTCTCCGATCTGCTGGAAAAAGCCGAGGACATCGCCGGTGTAGCCGCCGATCTGGCGCTGCGCAAGGATCGCGGCAAGCACCAGGGCGCCACCGGTCAGCAGCACCGCGAGCGCACCTCTGCGCGGGCCCAGCACCGCGAGCGCGATTGCCCCGCCGAGCACCGCCGCCACGATCGCAACCGTGCGGCTCGGCCGGCCGGCGGCGGCGCCGAGCCCATCGCCACGCGCCGGTGCCAGCACACGCATCAGCGCCGGCAGCGCGCCACGCGAGGCGGCATGGGCGGCAATCAGCGCGAGGCCGGCATGGATC
>DATCQF010000483.1:0-2357 GCA_036569735.1 Allostellaceae bacterium
GGCGAGCCTCGTCCGGCGTTACCGTGTCGAACCGTCCGGCGTGCCGCACGCCTATGTCGCCGCGGTCTGCGGGCCGCCGCTGCTCGCCCAGGCGGATGCCGAGTTCGACTGGTCGCGGATTTAGTGAGAGATGTCCCCGCGCTCCTGTTCACATCCCATACGATCGCATTCCCGGCGAAAGTCGGGACCCACTGATCCGCCTGCTCAGCGGTTGAGAAGTGGATCCCGGCGTTCGCCGGGAATGCATTCAAAAAAGATATTCGTGGTAACGCGCTGAGCCAGCTTGCGAAAGCGGGAGGTATTGGTGGCCGGTGTGCTTGACGGCATTCGCGTTCTCGATTTCGGGCGCTACATCGCGGGGCCGTTCTGCGCGGCGTTGCTCGGCGATCTCGGCGCCGAGGTGATCCGCATCGAGCGATTGGGCGGCGGCGAGGATCGCGGGTTCATCCCGGTCGGCGCCGGGGCCGGGGGCGGCGGCGCGATGTTCCTGGCGATGAACCGCAACAAGCGCGGCATGACGCTCGACCCGGCGGCGCCCAAGGGCCGCGAGATCGTGCAGAAACTCGTCGCCACCGCCGATGTCGTCGTCGCCAACCTGCCGCCCGCGGTGCTGCGCTCGCTGGCGCTCGATTTGGAGAGCCTGCGCGCGACGAAGCCCGACATCATCCTGACCACGGTCACCGGGTTCGGCGCCGGCGGCCCCTTGAGCCACAAGCACGGCTTCGACGGCATCGGCCAGACGATGAGCGGCGCGGTCTATCTCTCGGGGCTGCCGGAGCAGCCGATCGCCAGCAAGGTGCCGTGGGTCGATTTCGGCACCGCCTGCCTCGCGGCCTTCGGCACGCTGGCGGCGCTGTTGGAACGCGGCAAGACGGGCCACGGCCAGAAGGTCGAGGGCGCCCTCTTACGCACCGCGATCGCCTTCGCCAACAGCGCCCTGATCGAGCAGTCCTTGACCCGGGCCGACCGCACCGCGATCCGCAACCGCGGCTTCAACTCGGCGCCGGGCGACATCTTCCGCACCGCCGACGGGTGGATCGTCGCGACGGTCATCGGCCAGCCGATGTTCCGGCGCTGGTGCCGGATGGTCGGCGCCGAGGATTGGCAGGGCGACCCGCGCTTCGCCGACGACCAGGCGCGCGCCGACCATGGCGAAGTTGTCTCGGCGCGGATGAGCCAATGGTGCGCGGTGCGCAGCTGCGCCGAGGCGCTGGCCGAGCTCGAGAAGGCCAGCATCGTCGCGGGGCAAGTGTATTCCCCGCAGCAGGCTCTCGACGACGAACATATCCGCGCCGCCCGCCTGCTCGAAGAGCGCGCGTTTCCCGGGCTCGCCCGCACCGTGCCGCTGGCGCCGACCCCGATCGAGCTGTCTGAGACCCCGGGGACCTATCGCCGCCCGGCGCCGCTCCTCGGCGAGCACACCGACGAGATCCTGCAGAGCCTTGGTTACGACGCGGCCGAGATCGCCGCTTTGCATGCGGAACAGGTGGTGTGATGAGCAAGGCGTTCGTCAAGGAATCGGACGACGAGCCGGAGCTGCCGCCCGACGACGAGCCCGCGATGCCGGCCGGGGTCAAGAACTACATGACCCCGGCGGGGCATCGCCGAATGCAGGAGGAGCTGCGCCAACTCCTGCGCGAGGAGCGCCCGAAAACGGTGGAAGTGGTGTCCTGGGCCGCCGGCAACGGCGACCGCTCGGAGAACGGCGATTACATCTACGGCAAAAAGCGCCTGCGCGAGATCGACCGGCGCATCCGCTTCCTGACCAGGCGGCTGGAGAGCGCCGAGGTGGTCGACCCGAGCCGGCAGACGCGGCGCGACCAGGTGTTCTTCGGCGCGAGCGTCACCTACGCCAATCGAGAGGGCGCCGAAAAGACCGTCACGATCGTCGGCATCGACGAAGCCGACCTCGAGCGCGGCCAGGTCAGCTGGATTTCGCCGATCGCCCGCGCCCTCCTCAAGGCGCACGAGGGTGACGCCGTCGAGCTCCACACCCCGGCCGGGATCGAACAGATCGAAATCGTCGAAATCCGTTACGAGGACGGCGAGCGCGCCTCCGGCTGATCGATGCGGCGCCTTGGATCAACGTCGTGCGTCCTTCGAGACGGCGCTTCGCGCCTCCTCAGGATGACGTACTTTCTTAATGCCACCATATACTTACGTCATCCTGAGGAGCCCGCTCAGCGGGCGTCTCGAAGGACGCGGCGATCGCGGTGCAACCCGTCTCCTGCCGCTATGCCGGTGCCAGGCTGTCACCCGCCAGCGGGTCGAGCAGCCCGGGCTCGTCGTTCTTGACGTTGCCGACTGCGGGGCCGATCGGATAGGCGCGCATCAGCTCGGCCGGATAGGGTGAGAGC
>DATCQF010000484.1:0-1572 GCA_036569735.1 Allostellaceae bacterium
TCATCCTGAGGAGGCCGCGAAGCGGCCGTCTCGAAGGATGGGGCGGCAGGGGTTATGGGTCCCCGCCGGAGCCTGTCATCGGGCCGCGCTTCGCGCGGACCCGTTGGCGGGGACGACAGCAGAGCGCTTGGCATCCCCTCACTCCCCCCTTAGAACCCGCCCATGAGCGAAACCGCCACCTCCGCGCAATTGCTCCAGCAGGGCCTATTCCACCACCGCCAGGGCGATCTCGCCTCGGCCATGGAGCGCTATGTCGAGGTGTTGCGCATCGACCCGCAGAACCCCGACGCGCTCTATTACGTCGCCGTGGTCGCCTGCCAGGAGGAGCAATTCCAGCAGGGCGTCGAGCTCGCCCGCCGCGCCATCGCGAACGGCCCGCCGCAGGCGCGCGTGCACAATCTGCTCGGCCAGGCGCAGTACCGGCTGGGCGAGCCGATGGAGGCGATCAAGAATTTCGACCGGGCGATCGCGCTCGACGCCGATTTCGCCGACGCGCACGGCAACCGCGCCAATATCCTGGTCGACGCCGGCTTTCCCGACGAGGCGCTGAAAAGTTTCGACCGCGCGCTCGCGCTCAATCCGGCTTCCGGGCCGGACTGGCTCAACCGCGGGGCGCTTCTACAGGAACTCGGCCGCCACGCCGAGGCACTGGCGAGCTTCGACAAGGCGGTCATCTGCGGCCCGGAGGTCGCCGAAGCGCACGTCAATCGCGCCAACGCGCTCAAGGACCTCGGCCATCTCGATGCCGCCGGCGGGCTGCCGGCTTCGCCGCGTTTCGACGAGGCGGCCGCCGCCTACAGCAAGGCGATCGCGCTTGAGCCGCGAATGGACGAGGCCTATTTCGGGCGCGGCCTGCTCGCTTTGGTGCGCGGCGACTGGGCGGCCGGCTTTCCCGATTACGAACACCGCGAGAAAGTCGGCGAGCCGACTTACGTCGCGCTGGATGAGCCGCGCTGGGACGGCGAGCTGCGCGTTGGCGAGCGGCTCGTGCTGGTGAGCGAACAGGGCCTGGGCGACGCCATCCAGTTTTGCCGCTTCGCGCCATTGCTGACAGCGCGCGGCTTCGACGTGACGATCCTGACCCGCAAGGCCATGGCGCCGCTGCTCGCGACGCTCAAAGGTGTCACGATCGCAACCGACGCCGATGCGCTCGCGCAAGATCCGCGGCCGCTGCGCTGGCTGCCGCTGTTGAGCGTGCCCGGCGTGCTCGGCATCCGGCCGGACCGCGTGCCGGCCGACGTGCCTTATCTTGCGGCGGAGCCGGCGCGCATCGAAAAATGGAGCGCACGGCTCGGCGGCGACTTCAAGATCGGCATCAACTGGTCGTCCGGCCACTCCGACAAGGCGCACTTCACCCGGCGCGACATTGCGCTCGCCGACTTCGCGCCGCTCGCCGCGCTGCCCGGCGTGCAACTGGTTTCGTTGCAAAAGAGCGCGGCGGCCGCGCAGATCGCCACGGTCGCGTTCCGCGACAAAGTCATGACGCTCGACACCGACCGCGAAGCCGATATGGATTTCTTCCTGGATACCGCCGCGGTGATGAGCCAGCTCGACCTCGTCGTCACCTGCGAT
>DATCQF010000485.1:0-6486 GCA_036569735.1 Allostellaceae bacterium
CTTCGGGGTTGCGCATGACCGCCGATTCGGTGATTTCGAGCTTTAGCCGATCGAGCGAGAAACCGCTGTCGTTGATCTCGCCGAGAGTGGCGAGCAACAGCGAGGGGTCGTTGAACTGGCGTGCGGAGACATTGACGCTGACCCACTCGAGCATGTCGCGGCCGTAGAGCATCTTCCAGACCTGCATCTGGCGCACCACCTCGCGCAGCACCCAGCAGCCGACCGGCACGATGAGGCCGCTCTCTTCCATGAGGGGCAGGAAAACCTCGGGCGAGACCAGCCCCTCGCTCGGGTGGTTCCAGCGCAACAGCGCCTCGGCGCCGACGACGCGGTCATCGGTGAGGCTGAGAATCGGCTGGTAATGCAGCACGAACTCGCCCTCCTCGAGGGCGCGCCGCAGCTGATCGAGGAGGGCGAGACGGCGGCCGACCGTGCTGGCCAGCTCCGGCGCCCAGGCCTTTGCGCTGTTCGGGCCGCACGCTTTCGCCTCTTGCAGCGCGACATTGAGATCGCGCAGGACATCGTCCTCGGTGCGATGCGTGGGGCTGGTGATGATGTACCCCACATTGGCGGTCAGGCGGATACGCAGTTCGCCGACGATGACCGGAGTCGCCACGAGCTGCAGCAGACGCTGGGCAAACGCCTCGGCATTGGCCGCAGTGGGCGCCGCATTGCCAAGGATGATCCCGAATTCATCGGCCCCGAGACGGGCGACCAGGTCGCCTTCCTTCGGCAGGGCGAGACGATCGGACCTTTCGGCCGGCGTCGCGCGCGATCTGATGCTGGCAAGCAGCCGAGCGGCGACGGCCTTGAGCACCCGGTCGCCGATGCGCGTCCCGTAAAGATCATTGACGGCTTTGAAATCGTCGATATCGAGCAGCAGCATCGCGGTGCCGCGGTGCGGCGCGTCGCCGGCTTCCAGCGCCGCCCGAAGCCGGGCGAGGAACCGCTGACGCCCGGCGATCCCGGTCAGCCGATCGGAGGCATCCTGGATCGGCTTGTCGGTCGGCGCCGTCACGATCTCATGCAGCGCGGCGATGATGCCGAGGATGGTGCCGTCGCGCCCAAGCCGCGGGCGCACGCTGATCGAGCGGCGATGGAGCTGCCCGGCGGCATCGCTTTCGCTGGTGTCGCAGCCATTGACGGCTTCGCCGGACAGCGCGCGCCGCTGCAACTGGGCAAACGGCAAGCCTCCGTCGAGATCGAGTTCGTGGTGGCACTGACCGGCCAGCGGCACCGCGGCGAGGCCAAAATTGCTGACCCAGGGAGCGTTGGCCGCGACATAGCGCAGCTCGCGATCGAACACCGCGACGCCGGTCGGGATCTCGTCGACGAATCGCGCAACCCACTCCGGTGGGGGCGGCGCCGCCGCGGAGTTGCTGATCGTTGCCATCGGCAGGATGAGTGCTTGTGTCACCCCTGCAATATCGGCGGCAGCATTTAAGGAAAGGTGAAGCCCGACCGCTTTTATCTTTGCCTTGCCCTAAACGGGGAAGCAGGCCGGCCAATCTTTGCCGGGTATGGTAATTATTCTGTTAAATTCACTTGCCGCCGCAGGTCAACGGCTGGCGGACGTCGCTGGCCGCAGCCTTTCGGGCAGCGATCGGCGAAGCGCTGTTGGCGGCTTGCGCCAGTCGGAATCGACGAGGGGGCCACCGGCCCCCTCGCGATAGGCGCGTGGCGTGCAGAGCTTATCTTCCGCTCGGCCGCGGGCCGCCCTGGCCGGCTCCGCCACCCGGCGGTGCCGCCATCGGCATGCCGCCGCCTTGGATGCGGGCCAGTTCGTCGCGGTTGAGCTGATCGGTCATCATATCGCCGCCGCCGCCGCCGCGCATTCCGCGGTGCATGCCGCGCCGGGCCATGTAGCGATGCATGCGCTTGTGCCGCTGCTTTCCGGCCATCGGCGCCATCGGGGCACCTGCCATCGGTGCCATCTTGGCACCAGCCGCCGGCATGGCGGGCGCGGCTGCCGCGGCAGGCGCTTTGGGTGGGGACGACGGGGTTGCTGGGGCTTGCGCCCAAACCGGTGCGGCGATCGCAAGGACTGCAGCGATCGCGACGCCATTCAAGAGATGCTTCATGCCTCTGTCCTCTGTGGCAGTTCTGGATTGGACAATACGCTGCAAAAGCTCGCTCACCGCGAGGACGGCCCTTGCGGACCTCGGACCGGAAACAACCGAATCGTTGCTTCGTTCCCACGAACACGCAACTCTCGGTGTTGCGTATCCGACCTCACCGGCAGTGGATAATATGACCAGGACCGCTCGCTTTCAAGCGCTTGAGGCGTTTTCTGTGCAGATGACAAACGTTTTCCGCGAAAAGGGGTCGTTGCGGGGGTGGAGCGCCGGCTGGCTGGCGCCGCTCGCCATCGCGGTGATGCTGTCGGCGCCGGCGAGGGCCGCCGAGCGCGAATCGCTGACCATCGGAATGACCCAGTTCCCGGCCACGCTCAATCCGAACATCGATACGATGGCGGCGAAGAGCTATGTGCTGGGGATGGCGCTGCGGCCGTTCACCGTCTATGACGCCGATTGGAAGCTTGTCTGCCTCTTGTGCGTCACGCTGCCCTCAATCGACAATCGCCTGGCCGTTCCCATCGATCTTGCCGATGGCAAGAAAGGCATCGACATCACCTACACGATCCGCCCCGAGGCCAAGTGGGGTGACGGCGTGCCGGTGACGACCGAAGACGTGCTGTTCACCTATGAGGTCGGCCGCGACCCGGCGAGCGCGGTCAGCAACGCCGAATTCTATCGCCGCATCACCAGCATCGACGTCAAGGACGACAAGACCTTCACACTGCATGTCGACAAGCTGACCTTCGACTATGCCGCGATCAACGACTTCACGCTGTTGCCGGCGCATATCGAGCGCCCGGCCTTCGCCGACCCCGCGCAGTATCGGGTGCGCACGCGCTATAATACCGAGCCGACCAATCCCGGGCTTTATAACGGGCCCTATCGGGTCAGCGAGGTGGTGGCCGGTTCGCATGTGCTGCTTGAACCGAACCCCCATTGGGCGGGACCCGCTGGACATTTCCGGCGAATCACGGTGCGCGCGATCGAGAATACGGCGGCGCTCGAGGCCAATTTATTATCCGGCACGATCGACATGGTGGCGGGCGAGCTCGGATTGTCGCTCGACGAAGCGCTCGCCTTCGAGAAGCGCCGCGGCGACGCCTTTCAGATGATCTACAAGCCGGGGCTGGTGTTCGAGCATATCGACCTCGATCTCGACCGGCCGGCGCTGGCCGATCGCCGCGTCCGCCAGGCCCTGATCCTCGGGCTCGACCGCGAGGCGATCGCCAACTCGCTGTTCGCCGGCCGCCAGAAGGTGGCCGACAGCTTCGTCAATCCGCTCGACGCCGGATATAGCGCCGACACGCCAAGGTATAAGTACGATCCGGCGCGCGCCGCTGCCCTCCTCGATGCGGCCGGCTGGCACGCGCAACCGGGCGGGATCCGGCGCAACCTCGCGGGCGAAGACCTGTCGCTCGAGCTGATGACGACGGCCGGCAACCGCACGCGCGAGCTGGTCGAGCAGGTGCTGCAGAGCCAATGGCGCCGAATCGGTGTCGACATCCGCATCAAGAACGAACCCGCCCGGGTGCTGTTCGGCCAGACGGTGCCGCATCGCCACTTCGATATGGCGATGTACGCCTGGATCAGCGCGCCGGAGAGCGTGCCGCGCTCGACCCTTCATTCGAGCGAGATCCCGAACGCGGCGAACGGGTTTGCCGGTCAGAACGCGCCCGGCTTCAAGAGCGCCGAGATGGACCGGCTGATCGATGCGCTCGAAATCGAGCTCGACCCCGAAAAGCGCAACACGCTGTGGGCCGAGGCGCAGCGCCTCTATGCCGAGGAACTTCCGTCGCTGCCGCTGTTTTTCCGCTCGGATAGCTTCATCCTGCCGAAATGGCTGAGCGGGGTCCGGCCGACCGGAAACCAGTACCCGACGACGCTGTGGATCACCGATTGGACAGCGCAGCCCTGATGACCGGTCAGTCCTGATGAGTCTTGCGGTCCTGGCCGGATGATCCGCTTCACCTTCATCCGCCTCGTTGAGATCGCGGCGATGCTGGTGCTGATGTCGTTCGTCATCTATGCCCTGATCGGGCTGATGCCGGGGGATCCCATCGACCTGATGCGCCAGGCCGACCCGCGCGTTAGCGCCGCGGATGTGGCGCGGCTCAAGGCGGTTTACGGTCTCGACCAGCCGCTCTTTGCGCGCTACCTCGACTGGGCGCGCCGGGCGCTGGCCGGCGATCTGGGCTACTCGCGCCTCTTTGCCGCACCGGTGTGGTCGGCGCTGGTGCCGCGCCTCGGCAATTCACTCGTGCTGATGGGGTCGAGCTTTGTCCTCGCGCTCGCGCTTGCGCTGGGGCTGGGAACGGCCGCCGCGCGACGGCCGAACTCGCGTCTCGATGCCGCGGTCAACCTCGTGTGCTTTGCCGGAGTGTCGATGCCGACCTTCTGGCTCGCGCTCATCCTGATCCTCCTCTTCGCCGCCGGGCTCGGCTGGTTGCCGGCGAGCGGGATCGCCACGGCCGGCGCGAGCGACCTCGCCGACCGCCTGCGCCACCTGGTGCTCCCGGTGGCGACCCTGACCCTGGCGAGCATCGGCGGCTATACGCGCTATGTCCGCGCGGCGATGCGCGAGGCCCTGGCCCAGGACCATATCCGCACCGCCCGGGCCAAGGGCGCGAGTGAAGCGCGGGTGATCCTCCATCATGCGCTGCCGAGCGCCCTCATACCGGTGACGACGATCCTCGCGCTGTCGTTTGGCGGGCTGGTGTCGGGTGCACTCGTGACCGAGACGATGTTTGCCTATCCCGGCATGGGCAAGCTCATTTTCGATGCGGTGATGGGCAACGACTACAATCTGGCATTGGCGGCTCTGCTGCTGGCGGCGGTCGTGACGATGCTGGCCAATCTCGCCGCCGATCTGGCTTATGGCTGGCTCGACCCGCGGGTCTCCTATCGGTGAAGCTGCCGCTCCTGTTGCTGGCGCTGATCGCAGTGCTGTCCTTTGCCGGGCCGCCGCTCGGGACAGCGCTCGGCATCGACTTGAACGCGGTGGATTTGCTCGATCGCTTTGCCGGGGCATCGCCCTTGCACCCGCTCGGGACCGATGAACTGGGCCGCGACGTCCTCTTGCGCCTCCTGGCCGGCGGCCGCGTTTCGCTGGTGATCGGCATCGCGGCGGCGCTCGCGGCGGCGGCAATCGGCACCCTCGTCGGGCTCGCCGCGGGCTATCTCGGCGGCTGGACCGACCGGGCGCTAATGCGGCTGACCGACGCGATCATCGCGCTGCCGCTGTTGCCGCTCCTGATCGTCGTGGCGGCGCTCGACCTCAATAAGCTCGGGCTGCCGGCCGCGCTGGCGCGATCCGACGACATCAGCCTCCTGCGCATCGTCGCGCTTGCCGTCCTGGTCGGCTGGACCACGGCGGCGCGGCTGGTGCGCGGCGCGACCCTGGTGACCCGCAACCGCGACTTCGTGCGCGCGGCGCGCAGTCTCGGCGCCGGCGTGCCGCATATTCTCCGGGTGCACATCCTGCCCAATGTGCTGGCGCCGCTGATCGTCGCGACGACGTTGAGCGTCGGCGACGTGATCCTCCTCGAATCGGTGTTGAGCTTTCTCGGCCTCGGCATCCAGCCGCCGCTCGCCAGCTGGGGGACCATGCTGAGCAACGCGCAACAGCTGATGAGCACGGCGCCGCTGCTGGCAATCTATCCCGGAGCGATGATTTTCCTGACGGTGATCGCCTGCAACCTGTTTGGCGACGCGCTGCAGCAGCGCTTCGACCGGCGCGCCGCGGTGCGCAGTTGACCCACGTTCAGGGATGTCCGGCTGGGAACAGCCTTACGATTGCAAGAATTGCGGCGATCTGGGCGAAGCCGATGCCGACCACCCATTTGATCAATTCGGCTTTTATTTCCGCCATTTCTCGCCTGACCTCGGCGATCTCATCATGTAGATCGGCTTTTGTAGCAGCAAGGTCAGCCTTCGTGGCCAAATCTGTCAGGTCGATTTGCTGACCCTGCCGAAGCGCCTGGGTCAATGCCTCCGCCTGCGCGTCGGTGAAGCCGGCGGCGGTCAGGTCCTTGACGGTCTGGTGCGTATCGAGCGAGGTGATCGCCATGCGACTTATCTTGCCTCACTCCGCCGGCTTTTCCAGCACGGTTTCGGCGGTGCGGGCGCGATAGCCGGCACCGAGTGCCAGGATTGCGTCGTTGATCACCGGCATCGATTCGTCCTCACACGATGCGGCGTTCGCGCAGCCCGGCGATCTCGCTGTCGCTGTAGCCGAGCTCGCCCAGGATGGCGTCGGTGTGCTCGCCGGGATCGGGGCTGGCGGTCGTGAGGCGGCTCGGCGTGCGGCTCAGCGACACCGCCTGACCGACCAGCTCGATGCGGCCGAGCGCGGGGTGTTCGACGCTCTGCGCGATCCCGAGATGCTTGACCTGCGGGTCGGCGAAGACCT
>DATCQF010000486.1:0-1733 GCA_036569735.1 Allostellaceae bacterium
GGACAAGCCCGGCCACGGGGAGTTGTATCTCTACTGGAGCCTATTTTGATGTTTGCACCCAAATGAGACCGCTGATCGTCATCCGGCGCGTGCCGAAAATCGATTTCATGCGCTGGCACATTTTTGGCTTTGCGTTCTCGCTGGCGCTGACGGCGCTGACGGTCGGCTTGTTTCTCTCGGTCGGGCTCAATTACGGCATCGATTTCGTCGGCGGCACGCTGATCGAGGCGCGCACGACGACGGGACCGGCCGATCTCGCCGCGATGCGGGCAAAGCTCGATTCGCTGCACCTGGGCGACGCATCGCTGCAGCAGTTCGGCAGCCCGAACGACGTTCTGATCCGCTTGCCGCAGCAACCCGGCGGCGACGCCGCGCAGATGAAGGCGATTCAACTGGCGCGCGACGCGCTGGGCGCCGGCATCGAGTATCGCCGGACGGAGGTCGTCGGCCCCAGCGTCGGCAGCGAATTGATCACCGCCGGTGTCTTGGCGACCGTGCTCGCGCTCGGCGCGATCCTCATTTACGTCTGGTTCCGCTTCGAATGGCAGTTCGGCGTCGGGGCGACGATCGCGACCTTGCACGATGTGATCACCACGGTCGGTCTGTTCGCGATCTTCCAGCTCGAATTCAACCTGACGACCTTGGCCGCGATCCTGACCATCGCCGGGTATTCGATCAACGACACCGTGGTGATCTATGACCGGGTGCGCGAATCGATGCGCAAATACCGCACGATGCCGTTTCGCGAGCTGATCAATCTCGCGCTCAACGAAACCCTGTCGCGCACCATCCTGACGGTCAGCACCGTCGCGCTCGCGGTGCTGTCGCTGTTGTTCTTCGGCGGCGAGGTGTTGAAGGGGTTCAGCATCGCGATGCTGTGGGGCATCGTGATCGGGACCTATTCCTCGCTCTTCATCGCCGCTCCCCTGCTCTATTACGTCCAGCCGAACCGCCGCGCGATCGCCAGGGAACCGGAACCGACGACCGCGCCTGCCGAGCGCGTACCGCGCTGAGCCAAATGGGGTTGGGCCGCCAAATGGGAGTGGGCGGATGGAGCTGACCCCCCTCGTTCAGCCCGGGCGCCAAGTCATCGAGCGCTATGGAGCGGCGGGGTTTCGCGTCACCGGAGTGATCTATCTCGGGGCCGTCCTGGTGTTTGCCGACCGAACGGTGGCATGGGACGCAGCGGCGATGACGGCGGAGGGCCTCGCCCCGGTCATCGAGCATGGCGGGGTTGAACTCCTGCTGCTCGGGCTGGGCCGGCGCATGGTGCCGGTCGCGGCCGCGCTGCGCGCCTCGCTTAAGCTCAAGGGGATCGCGGTCGAGGCGATGGATACCGGTGCAGCCTGCCGCACCTACAATCTGCTGCTCGCCGAGGACCGCCGCGTCGCGGCGGCGCTGCTGCCGCCGGTGTGACGGAGCGGCCGCGACTGGCACGGCCTATGCATGCGAAATAAGCAGGCATCAGGAGCCAGTCCGATCATGGCGCTCCTCGACGGCAGCACGGGCTTTCTACCCTTCGGCATCGGCCACAATAGCGGGCCGCCGCTCGATCCCGGCGCGGGCTGGCGCTATTTCTGCTGGAAGAAGGCGCACGGCCGCGCCTGGAAGACGCCGCCGCGCGAGATCGCGCTCGCCCGTCTCGCGCGCGCCGAGGTCCTCGGCATGAGCTACCGCGAATACACCGCGGTGCTGCTCGACACCGGCGTGCATCTGTAGAAGCTGCCCCTCAC
>DATCQF010000487.1:0-1759 GCA_036569735.1 Allostellaceae bacterium
GTCAGGGACAGCGCGGCCACGAGCGCCGCCGACGCGGCCAGCCCGCGCCCGGTTTTCCTGGCGATATTCATCAATGTCATATCGATTCTCCGATCCTGATGTGGTGCCGGCCCCTGTGGACCAGCACCCCTTCACCGAGGATAACGGCCAAGTACGGTAGGCTGTTCCCGGTAAACGGAACGGGCTAGTAGCCTTTAGCGCTTGATCGTTATCAGGCGCGCGTCCACACCGCGTCCGGGGTCGTCACGAAATCGACCCGGCCGTCGACGAGCGCCTTCAGGCATTCCTCGGGGCGGTTGACGATCGGCTCCTCATGCACGTTGAAGCTGGTGTTGACCAGCACCGGCAGGCCGGTGCGCGCCTTGAACGCGGCAAGGACATCGAAATAGAGCGGGTTGCCGGCGCGCCCGATGATCTGCGGCCGCGCGCTGCCGTCGATGTGCACCACCGCCGCGATCCGCGTCCGCCATGAGGGGCGTACCGCGCAGCAGATCGTCATGAACCGCGCGGCGTAGCGGTTGATCCCGCCGAGATCGAATACCTCGCCCGCATCCGCCTCGGCGACGACCGGCGCGAACGGCATGAATTCGCTGCGCTGCAGGCGCTCGTTGAGGGTGTGGTTGACCCGCGCATCGGCGGGGTTGGCGAGGATGCTGCGCGCGCCGAGCGCCCGGGGCCCGTACTCCATGCGGCCGTGATAGAGGGCGCCGATCCCTCCCGCGGCGAGCCGGTCCGCGGTCAAGCCGACCGGATCGCCCGCGCACCGGGTGATCCCGCCCGCGCCGGCGCCCGCAAAAATGCCGGCGACGCCGCCATCGTGGTCGCCGCCCCAGTAGACATGGCTCAGACGGTGGCGCTGGTTCAGCCATGCCCCGAGCCCGTCGCGGTCAAGCAGGAACTGCAGGGCGCCGCCGATGACGAGGCCGTCATCGCCCATCGGCGGCACGATGAACACCTCGTCGACCGGCAGGCTCTCGGCCAAGAGCCGATTGAGCCGGACATTGGCGAAGACCCCCCCGGCGAGGCCGAGCCGGCGCACGCCGTGCCGCTCGAGGAGCCGTTGCACCGACAGGGCTATGCCCCATTCGAGCAGCGCCTGGACCGACGCGGCGGCGTTCTCGCGGTTGTCGGTGAGGGCGAGCGCACGGAAGCGGTCGCGCAGCGCGCCGTCGTTGGCCAGGTCCATCTCGATCCGGCCATCCGGGGAGACGGTGAAATGGCGCTGCATCTCGGCCAAGAGGGTCGGCTCGCCATAGGCGGCAAGCCCGGTCAGCTTGCCCTCGTGGCGGTTCATCCGGAAGCCCAGGGCCTCGGTCACAAACCCGTAGGCGAGGCCGAGGCTGCCGGAGGGATGGGCGCGCCCGAGCCAGCGATCGTCGCCGTAGAGGTTGGTCAGCGCGCCGTCCCGGAACAAATTGTGGCTGTAATAGACCTGATCGCCGCTGCCGTCGGCGGTGTAGAGCAGCGCCTCCTCCCAATCGGTGAAGAAGAGGCTCGGCAGCGCGTGGGCAAAATGGTGGTTCGAGAAGAAGATTCGCGTGTCGTCCCGCAGCCCGAGATCGCCGAGGAAGGCGGCGGCATCGAATACCTCGCCGGCGCTGCGCCCCAATTTGCCGACGACGACATTCATCTCGCGGGTCTTTTCGCGGCCGGCGATGCGGCGCAGCCCCTCACGCAGCTTTTCGTGCGGCCGCCAATGGGTGAAATAGCGCCGGCGAAAGAACCCGCGCGTGCACACCACGATTTCGATGTCAGAGCG
>DATCQF010000488.1:0-1574 GCA_036569735.1 Allostellaceae bacterium
GTCTCGAAGGACGCACCAGCGGCGATCCACGACCGCGGCCGAGGTGGCGATGACCGCGCCGGCGTCCGGCATGACGCACAGCATGCCCTTGCGCGTCTATTACGAGGACACCGATGGCGCCGGCATCGTCTATTACGCCAACTACCTCAAATTTGCCGAGCGCGGGCGCACCGAGATGATGCGCACCCTCGGCTTTGCCCACAGCCGCATCCAGGCCGAGACCGGGATCGTTTTCACGGTGCGCCGCCTCGCCGCCGATTACCGGGAGCCCGCCCGGCTCGACGACGCACTGAGCGTCGATACCCGGATCGTCGAGATCGGCGGCGCGACCGTCCTCCTCGACCAGCAGATCCGCCGTGACGGCAAGGTGCTGGTCGCCCTCGACGTGCTCGTCGCCTGTGTCGGGCGCGACGGCCGGCCGCGCCGGGTGCCGGCGGGCTTGCGCGCCGCGCTCGCCTCTTTCGGCCCGCCCGCTTCCATGCCGAGCTCCATCCCGGGCCTCGCCCCAACCATCGTCCAAAAGACGCCATAAAAGGCCGCCATCAATGCAGCCCCTTGAAACCACCGCGCTTCCCGGAACCGTGACTCCAACCCTGTCGATCTTCGAGCTATTCCTGCAATCGGACACCATCGTCAAGCTGGCGATGCTGCTCCTCCTGGTTGCCTCGTTCTGGTCGTGGGCGGTCATTTTCGACAAGACGCTGCGCCTCAGGCGGTTGCGCCAGGCGGCCGAAAGCTTCGAGGAGAATTTCTGGTCGGGCGGTTCGCTCGACGATCTCTACGACCGCGTCGGCCAGCGCCCGGTCGATCCGATGAGCGCGGTATTCGCCGCCGCGATGCGCGAATGGCGGCGCAGCGCGGCCAAGGGCCTGCTCGGCACCGCGGTGATGCGCGCCAGCCTGCAGCAGCGCATCGAGCGCGTGATGAACGTCACCGTCGGACGCGAGATGGACCGGGTCGAGCGTTTCATGAGCTTTCTCGCCACGGTCGGCTCGACTGCCCCGTTCGTCGGGCTGTTCGGCACCGTGTGGGGGATCATGGACAGCTTTCAGTCGATCGCCGCATCGAAGAACACCAGCCTCGCGGTGGTCGCTCCGGGGATCGCCGAATCCTTGTTCGCCACCGCGCTCGGCCTCGTCGCGGCGATCCCGGCGGTGGTCGCCTACAACAAGCTGTCCTCCGATTTCGGGCGTTATGCCGGTCGGCTCGAAGCGTTCGCCACCGAGTTCAGCGCCATCCTGTCGCGCCAGCTCGACGAAAGGCCGTGAGCGATGGCCTCACCGATATATAGCGGGAACGGAAGGAGCAGCGGCCGCGCGGCGGCCGGGCGCTACCGGCCGATGTCCGACATCAACGTGACGCCGATGGTCGACGTCATGCTGGTGCTGCTCGTCGTGTTCATGGTGACCGCGCCGCTGTTGACCGTCGGGGTCCCGGTCGAGCTGCCGCAGACCCAGGCGCCGCCGATCAACGAGCCGAAGGAGCCGCTCGTCATCACGCTCAACCGCGAGGGCGCGGTGTTCATCTCGGAGACCACCGTGCCGACCGACCAGCTGGTCTCGCGGCTGCAACTG
>DATCQF010000489.1:0-7546 GCA_036569735.1 Allostellaceae bacterium
CGTCGGCGACGAGCCGGTGTCGGCGCTCGACGTGTCGATCCAGGCGCAGATCATCAACCTCTTGATCGACCTGCAGGACGAATTGAAGCTGTCCTATCTGTTTGTCGCCCATGACCTCGCAGTGGTCGAGCACATCAGCCATCGGGTGGCGGTGATGTATCTCGGGCGCATCGTCGAGATGACCGACAAGACGAGCCTCTTCGAAACGCCGCTGCATCCCTACACCGAGGCGCTCCTGTCGGCCGTGCCGATCCCCAAGGCGCGGGCGAAGGGGAGGAAGCGGGTGATCCTCACCGGCGATGTGCCGAGCCCGATCAATCCGCCGCCGGGCTGCCATTTCCACGCGCGCTGCCCCTATGCGATGGCGCGCTGCCGGACCGAGGTGCCGGCGCTGCGCGAGGTGCTGCCGGGCCATTTCGCCTCATGCCATCTGCACGACGGCGGCGTCACCGTTCCGCTCGCGCGACCGGTCGGGCTGTAGCCGCAGGCCACTCCGGCAGGTATGCGCGCGGCCGGGCTGTGGTGTGCACGGTTATCGGCACAATTTATTGCTTGGCGCATTGCCCGATCGCCTGGGACGGCGTAGCCTCGGCCCTCGCGATAAGTAGAGTACAGTCGACGGACCGTTCGTTCCCCTGGGGAAAGGGCGCGCCGCGTAAGTTTCTATGCCCGAAGCGGGCAAAAGGGAGGGATAGCATGGCATACGATCTCCTGATCAAGAATGGACGTGTGGTGGATGGCTCGGGCGAGCCGGCATTCAGTGCCGACGTTGCCGTGCAGGACGGCAGGATCGTCGGGGTCGGCAAATCCAACGGCGCCGCGGCCAAGCGCACGATCGACGCGGGCGGCCGGGTTGTCGCGCCGGGGTTCATCGATCACCACACCCATTTCGACCCGCAGGCGGTATGGGACCCCTATTGCGGCTCGTGGCTGCACAACGGCCACACCACGGTCATCGTCGGCCAGTGCGGCCAGGTCATCGCGCCGGTGCGTCCGGGCGACGCCGAGTGGTATCTCGAATTTTTCTCCGACGCCGAGCAGATCCCGCTGCCGGTTCTGAAAGCCGGTGTCGATGTGACCTGGGAGTCGGTCGGCGACTATCTCAATGCGCTCGGCAAAAAGCGCGGCATCAATGTCGGTACGCTGATCGGCCATTCCGGCATCCGCCGCTACGTGATGGGCGAGGCTGCGTCGGAGCGTGAGGCGAAGCCCGAGGAACTGGCTGCGATGCAGCGCCTGATCCGCGAGGCGATGGTTGACGGCGCGCTCGGCTTCTCGACCGCGCCGAAGGATCGCGGCGACCCCGCCGGGGTGCCCGATGACGCCGAGCGCTGGGCGCTTGCCAGCGTCCTCGGTGAACTCGGCACCGGTGTCTTCCAGGTCGCCGGCGGCTCGCCGGGCGGCACCAAGGCGACCCGTGCGGTCGCCCGCGAGCTGGCGGCGCGCACGGGCCGGCCGTCGATCTACAATCTGATGTCGGATCCGGTCGGCAACCCCGACGAGTGGGTCGAGCACCTGAAGTGGCTCGAGGACGGGTTCAAGAGCGGCGCGCGCTGCTACGGCTCGTGCCTGTCGACCGTCGCCGGCGCGATCTTCGACCTGCAACGCGGGCTCAACGTCCCGCAGGACGAGGACATCACCAATCCGGAAGGCATCTTCCGCGGCATGCCGACCTGGGACAACGTCATGGCGCGGCCCTATGAGGAGCGGATGCGCGCCTTCCGCGATCCCGCGATCCGCAAGGCGCTGTCGGCCGAGGCGGTCGAGGGCACGGTCGAGCAGCAGGGCGGCATGACCGACCGGCGCGGCCGCACCCGTGGCCTGTTCAACCGGCGCTGGGACCTCGTCGAGGTGTTCATGACGACGAAGGGCCAGAACCGCCACCTCGAAGGCAAGAGCGTGGCGCAGATCGCCAAGGAGCAGGGCAAGAGCACGATCGACGCGTTCCTCGACCTGTCGCTCGACGAGGATCTGCAGACCTGTTTCCAGGCGATCGACCGCAACAAGGATCCGAAAACGCAGAAGCACATCCTCGGGTCGGCGTACACGGTGATCGGCACCAGCGACGGCGGCGGGCGGCCGCACACCGCCGACCGGCACGAGACCAGCACCAACCTCTTGGCCCATTGGGTCCGCGAGCAGCAGGTGATGACCCTCGAAGAGGCGGTCTATCGGCTCACCGGCAAGACCGCGCTGATGCACGACATCACCGACCGCGGCTTTATCGCCGCGGGCAAGATCGCCGACATCACGATCTTCGACCCCGACACGATCGCCTCCAAGCCGCGCGAGCCGACCGCCACCCTGCCGGCCGGCGGGATCGAGGTGAAGCGCGGCGCGGTCGGGATCGACCACGTCATCGTCAACGGCACCGTGCTGATCGACAACGGCGTCCTGACCGACGCCCTCCCCGGCCAGATCGTCCGCGGTCCGCTCTACCAGGGCCCCCGCGCCTAGCCGGCTTGTCTCCACCGGTTAGCGCCCGCGGGCGCTAACCGCCGGACCTGCAATTCACCCTGTTCCGCCCGCGCGGGACAGGGTGATTTTTTTGTTGTTCGCAAGGTCATCGCGGTGAGCGATTGTGTAAGATGCGCCATGGCCGAGCTTGCATCGAAGCCGATGACCCTGGACGAGTTTCTCCGCTGGGACGACGGCACCGAGACGCATTACGAGCTGATCGCCGGCTTCCCGGTGGCGATGGCACCGCCGGCGGAAGTGCATCGCATCCTCGCGATGCGTCTTGGCTCGCGGATCGACGCCGCGCTCGCCAACCGGCGCCCAGCCAATGCGCAGATTGCGGCGGGGGTGATCCGGCCAGACCGGACAGACACGTATTTCGTAGCCGACATTGCGGCGACCTGCGAGGGCAACGAAGTAGGGCGGCAGGCGATCAAGGACCCGTTCCTTATCGTCGAGATCCTGTCACCGAGCACCGAGCGCCATGACCGCCGCACCAAATTGCTAGTCGATCGGCAGATCCCGACAGTGCAGGAAATCCTGTTTATCGCCTCCGATGGGTTCTATGCCGAGCTGCACCGGCGGTCGGGCGCGCAGTGGATCACCGAAATCCTGCGCGGCGGCGCAGCAAGGTTTGCGCTGAATTCGGTCGGCATCGAAATCCCGCTCAGCGACCTTTATGAGGGCATTGCGCTCGCCGACGCTGAAAACTAAGCCATCCTTGCTTGAAGACCGTACGGTTTTGCCGTACGGTAGATAAACATGAGGATCCGAAGCGTTCGTCATCGTGGCTTGGAACGCTTCATCAAGGATGATGATTCCCGAGGCATCCGGCATGATCTGGTCAACCGGGTCCGGATATCTTGGCTGCACTGATCGCTGCTTCAGATATCAAAGGCGTCGAGGGTCCGCCTGGGTGGCGCGTCCATCAACTCACCGGCGACCGGGCCGGAACTTGGAGCATTTCGGCGTCCGGCAACTGGCGGATCACATTCGTTGTCGAGCAGGGAGAAATCTGCGACCTGGATTTGGAGGACTACCATTGATGAGCGACACCCCGATCAACATCGGCATGAAGCCGCCTCATCCTGGCAGCTTCATCCGGGAAGAAATCCTCGAAGAGTTGGGCCTGTCTGTAGCCCGTGCGGCGGAAATATTGGGGGTGCGCCGAGCGACGCTGTCCGATCTGATAAACGGCAAGGCGTCATTATCCGCGGAAATGGCGCTGCGCATCGAGAAGGCGTTCGGCGTGAATATGGACACGCTCTTGCGCATGCAGGCTTGGTATGACGGCTACGTCATGCGGCAACGCGCCGGAGAAATCGAGGTAAAGCGTTTCGATCCTGTCGCTCCAGGTTGACGCCCGCCGCGGATCTCACACCGCGCTGCGCAGGCGGGGGTCGAGGATGTCGCGGATGCCGTCGCCCAGGAGGTTGAAGGCGAGCACGGTCAATGTGATCGCGCAGCCCGGGAAGAGGACCAGCCACCACGGCGGGACGAGGCCGGCGTTCAGCGAGTCGGCGAGCATGTTGCCCCAGGTCGGGGTCGGCGGCGGGATGCCAACACCGAGAAAGCCGAGCGAGGCCTCGATGATGATGGCAACCCCGAGATGGGTCGTCGCGAGGATCAGGTAGGGGGCGACGCATTGCGGCAGGATGTGCCGCGCCATCATCCGCAGATGCGAGGCGCCGAGACCGCGCGCCGCCTCGACATACGACATCTCCTTCAACGACAGCACGACCGCGCGGATCACCCTTCCGCCGAACGGAATGCGGGTGATCGCGATGGCGATGATCACGGTGCCGGTCCCGGCGCCCAGCGCCATCGCGATCGCCATCGCCAGGATCAGGTCCGGGAAGGATTGCAGGAACTCGATGATGCGCTGGCTGACGATGTCGAAGCGCCCGCCGAAATAGCCGCTCGCCAGGCCCCATAGCGAGCCGAGCGTGGTGCCGAACAGCACGGCCCCGAGCGCGATGGTCAAGGAGGCCCGGCTGCCGTAGATCACCCGGCTCAAGGTGTCACGGCCGATCTGGTCGGTGCCGAAGTAATGCGGCGCGCCGGGCGGCTTTGTCATGTGCCGGAAATCGGATTTGAGCGGCTCGTAGGGTGCGATGACGGGTGCGGCGAGCGCCATGACGATGATCGCGGCCGCGACGCAGCCCCAGAACGCCGACAGCGGCGAGCGCCGCACGAAGGTGCGCAGCCCGCGGGCGATCCGGCGCCAGCGCGTCGGCTCGGCCGCGGCCGCTTGCTCGATCGGATAAAGCGTCTCGGGATCGATCGCGGTCATTGATAGCGGATCCTCGGGTCGAGCCAGGCGATCGTCACATCGACGGCTATGTTCAGCATCACAAACACGACGGCGTAGAGAAAAACCAGGTTCTGCATGACAAAGACATCGCGCTCGCTGACCGCGGTGAACATCGCATAGCCGAGCCCGGGCGCCCCGAAGGCGCGCTCGACCGGGATCGAGCCGGCCAGCACAAAGCCGAGCAGGATGCCCGACAGCGTGATGACCGGTAAAAGCGCATTGGGCAGGGCATGGAGGCTGATCACCCGGCGCGCGTTCAACCCCTTGGCGCGGGCGGTGCGCACGTAATCCTCGCGGATCACCTCGAGGAGGCTCGAGCGCGCCATCCGGGCGATATAGGCGCCCTGGCCGAGGCCGAGCACGATCCCCGGCCCGATCACGATCTGCAGGTTCCTCCAGGGGTCTTCCCACAGCGAGGCGCCGGCGAGCGGCACCCGATAGCCGAACCAGAACAAGGACGCCAGGACGATCAGCATGCCGACCCAGAAGCCCGGGACCGCCAGGAACAGGATGCTGATGAAGCGCGAAATATTGTCGGCCACGCTGTTGGGCCTGAGCGCGCTGACGATCGCCACCGGGATGCCGACGATCCACGACAGCACGACCGAGATCAGCGCGATTTCCGCGGTCAGGGGTCCGCGCCGCGCAATCATCTCGGAGACGCTTTCGGCGCGGAAGAACGAGTGGCCCATGCTGCCGCGCGCGATGTCGGCGACCCAGTGCAGGTATTGCACGACGAGCGGGTCGCTCAACCCGAGCTGGGCCATATAGCCGGCGCGATCGGCCTCGCTGAGCTTGGTAAAGCCTTCCGGGCCGAAGATCGCCACCAGCGGGTCGCCCGGCAGGACGCGCAGGACAAAGAACACGACGATCGACACGCCAACCACCGTAACCGCTCCAAAAGCCAGGCGCCGGACGATGTAACGGTACATGGCTCAGTCAGGATACATGGCTGGATGGGTCTCCTTGCGGCGCAGACTGCGGGCCGCGACGCGATGCGGTCAAGAGGTTCTGCTGCCGGGCGACCGGCCCACCACCGCGATCAGCGGATCCTGCTCATCCTCGATATATTCGGCGAGAAGGTGGGTTTCGATCCCTTCGAACCCGGCATGGCGCAGGTAGCGCTCGACGAGCGCGGCGTGGCCCTCGTCGTCGAGCCGGTGCCAGATCGCCACCGCCTTGGTCGGAAAGCACCGGTTGGAAAAGCTGATCACGATGGGGCCGCCCGGGCGCAGCACGCGGGCGGCCTCGCGCAGCACCAGGGCGGGCTGCTGCAGGTATTGCACCGAGACGCAGATCATCGCCGCGTCGATGCTGGAATCGGCCAGGGGCAGCGCCGGCTCGCGATTGAGGTTCTGGACAAACCGGCGGGCGAGCCGGGGGTTGGCGGCAAGCTCGGCGGCGTTCATCCCCAGCCCGATCACCTCGGCGTATCGGGTCTCGGGCGGCAGGTGGCTGACCCAGCTGCTCATCAGGTCGACGAGGACGCCGCCGGCGGGCAGAACGGCGCGGTAGAATTCAGTCAGGGCGGCGACCGCGTGATCGTCGATGTGGTAGACCAGCCGCGGCTCTTCGTAGAACAATTCGTCCGCGTCGCCGTCGATCTTGGTAAAGGCGCCCTGGGGCAGCCCGAGCGTATCGTCCATTTGAACAACCTAACCGAAGGGTTCCCCAAGTCCACCCGTCATTCCCGCGAACGCGGGGGTGACGCCGGGGGATCATGACCGTATGATGCGGGTGCGGCCAGCGTCCCATTCACGGCTCGCTCGTCGCGCCGCCGCTGTGTCAGGGGGCGAGCGGGACGGTCGCCGATAGCGGTTCGGGGGAAAGACGGATGCGTTTCGGGTTCTTCGACCAATTGCCCTGCCCTCCCGGGTATTCCGAGCATCAGCGGTATAAGGACATTCTCGCGCAAATAGAGCTCGGCGACACTGTCGGGTTCGATACGGTATGGCTCGGCGAGATCCACTTCATCCGGCCATTTTCGATCCTGGCCGATCCGCTACTGGTGCTGGCCGCCGCGGCCCAGCGGACGAGCCGTATTCGCTTCGGCACGGCGGTGACGTTGCTGCCGCTGCACAGCCCGATAAAGATCGCCGAGGAAGCCGCGATCGCCGACATCCTTAGCGACGGCCGCCTCGAATTCGGCGTCGGTCGCGGTATCGCGCGGCACTACGCGAGCTACGGCATCCCGCCCGAGGAGAGCCGCGGGCGCTTCGACGAAGCGCTCGACTTCATCCTGGCCGCCTGGACGAACGAATCCTTTTCGTTTGACGGGCAATACTTTCAGGCGCGCGACCTGACGCTGGTGCCGCGGCCGCTACAGACGCCGCACCCGCCAGTGCGGATCGCCGCCAACAGCCCCGACACTTTTCCGTTCGCGGCGAGCCGGCGGTTGCCAATCTTCGCCTCGCCGTTGATCAACCCTCCGGACAAGCTGAAGGCGGGCCTCGCCGTCTATCGCCAGGGCCTGCCGTCCGGCCATCATGGCGACACGGCGCTGGCGTTTCCGCTGCACGTGGCGACCAGCCGCGCGCAGGCCCGCGCGGAATGCGAACCCGGCCTTATGAACTTCCTGCGCGTAGCCACCGAGGCGGCGCTGCCACCGGCGCAAGACCCCAAGAGCTTCGAGGCATTCCGCCAGGTGCGGGCGCGCATGGAGAGCGTCACCTATGCCGATATGGACCGCGAGATCGGCGTCTTCGGCGATCCCGATTACTGTGTCGCGCGGCTGCGGGAATTGCACGCCGAATATGGCTTTGACGAGTTCATCGG
>DATCQF010000490.1:0-4601 GCA_036569735.1 Allostellaceae bacterium
GCCAGGCGAATACCGGCTCGGCGAAACCCTTGAGGACCATCGGGTCGAGCCGGCGATAGCGGAAATGGCCGCGAGCCAGATCGTGCGTGGCCGAGCAGATGATAACCTGGCTGGGCTCGGCGGCGGTTTGCAAGCGGGCCGCCAGGTTGGCGGTTTCACCGATCACGTCCTGTTCGCCGGATATCGCGCCGAAGAGATCGCCGACGATCACGGTGCCGGTGGCGATGCCGATCCGCACCTGAAGTTTGCGCTCAAGCCCGGTATCGACCGCGGCAACCGCCTCGAAGAGGTCGAGGGCGGCTCGCGCCGCCTGAATGGCATCGTCCTCCCGGGCGCGCGGATAGCCGAAATACGCGACGACGGCATCGCCGAGCATTCGCGCGACAAACCCGCCGGCGCCCTCGATGACATCGACGCAGCAGCGATGATACGAGGTCATCAAATCGAGCAGGTCCTCGGGATCGAGGCCGGCCGAAAGCTCGGTCGATCCGACGAGGTCGCAGAACACGATGGTGAGGAGCCTGCGCTGCGGCGTCGAACCCCGAGGGTTTGCAGGCTTGCGAGCTTGCGACAGCATGCTCCAATCGACTCCAGCGAGCTGCGCAGTCGCCGGCGCCGCGGCGCGGCACGCAATATTCGGTCCGGGCGATCATCATCCTTTTCGAAATTCAGGTCAATTCGGCGCCGGTCGGGTTTGTCGGTGCACCCGCCGAAAGCGCTCGTTCGCGAAGCCGGCGATGGTGAATTCGGCGATGCCGGTTATGATCGGGCGTCACTGGCCGGTTCGGTTGAAGGAGGGTCCACAAGATGCGCGACAGCCTGCCCGCGTTAAGCCTTGTCGCGGTGCCCGGTCGGCGGCGCCTGACGCTCGAGGTTGCACGCGAGGCCGAGCGGCGCGGGTTTGCCGGGCTCTACGTGCCGAGCATCTTCGGCAACATGGCGCAATCGACGGCGCTGGCGCTCGCCACCGAGCGGGTGATCTTCGGCACGGCGATCGCGCCCATATATGCCCGCACGGTCGAGGATTTCGCCCACAGCGCCGCCTATATCCACGAACTCTCCGGCGGGCGGTTCCGCTTCGGGATCGGCGTCGCCCATGCCCCAAGCCACATCCGCATGGGGGTGACCCCGGGCGCGCCGCTCGGCGACATCCGCGCCTTTGTCGCCAGGTTCCGCTCCTACGAGGGATTGGGCGCGGCGCCGCCGATCATCCTGGCCGCATTGCGCAAGCGCATGGTCGCGCTGGCCGGCGAGATTGCCGATGGCCTCGTCTTCGCCAATGCCAGCCGGTCGCACATGACCCGCTCGTTGTCGGTGATCCCGGCGGCAAAGCGCGCCGACCCCGCTTTCCTCGTCGCCAACATGATCCCGACCTGCATTTCAGATGACGTCGAGGCCGCCAAGGCGGTCAACCGCCGCACCCTGACCCGCTATGCGATGCTGCCGAACTACCGAAATTACTGGAAGGAAGCCGGCTATACGGACGAGATGGCGGCGATCGAGAGCGCGCTCGCCGCCGGGCGCCAGGGCGATGTGCCGGCGTTGATGAGCGACCGCTGGCTCGCCGATGCGACGCTGTTCGGGTCGGCGGCCATGGTGCGCGACGGGGTTGCCGCGTGGCGCGAGGCCGGGGTCACGACCCCGATCCTCGTGCCGTCCTCGGCCACCGGCAACCAGCTGAAGGCGGTCGAGGAGATCTTTGCCGCGTTTGCCTGAGACGCCGGTTTTCAGGGCGCGGCGCCGGTCAGGACGCGCGTGCAGTGGATAGCGTGTTGACCTTGGCGTTGAGTGTCGCGATCAGCCCGGCGATGCCCTGGGCGCGCAGGATCGAGGCGAATTCGGACCGGCGCGTCGCCAGTTCGCTGATCGTGCCGTCGAGATAGACATCGGCGATCTGCCAGACTCCGCCATTCTGGCGCATCAGGTAATTGATGTGCACCGGCTCGCCGTTCGACTTGGTGATCTGGCTGGTGATCATCGTGCCACCGGCGGAGGGCTGTTCACCGGTCACCTGGAGCCGCTCGCCGGAATAGCTGTCGAAGCGCTCGGCATAGATCGCCGCGATATAGCGCTCGAAGGCCTGGCTGACCTGCTGGCGTTGCGGTTCGCTAAGCCCGACCCATTCCGGCCCGACTGCGAGCCGCGTCATGAACGGTATGTCGAAGACCCGCCGGATGACCGGCGCGATCTGGGCATAGCGCCCGCCCGGCCCCAGCGCCGGACCGTTCCGCATCGTCGCGAGCAGCGTGTCATAGAGACTGCGCACCGTCTCCGAACCGCCGGCTCCCATCGCGATGGCGCGCGGCGACAGCGCCGCAAGCGCCAGGCAAATTGCGATGACGGTGAGCGGCAGGCTCCGCTCTCGTCGTGTGATCGAGCGTTTCATGGTGAATACCCGTTGGGTTTGATGCTTGTGTCGGAAGCCGGGGGTCGCCGATTAGGTGATCGCCGGCCGCGCGGGTTCAAGCGCATGGCTGGGATGCGGGCGTCTTGTCGCAGGACACCCCTTGCGGACGGCAATTTCGGCACCACACGCCTCTTGCGCAGACTGGCGATCACACTGCTTGTTTAACGGCAGAGGCGGCGACTCGTTACCCGACAAGCGATCAGGTTGAAATCGTCGTTGCCCGCTACCTCAATAAGAGCGCGCGGCCGTGGTGTTCACCGGAAGATCAGATCCGCGATTCTCAGGTAAGCTGGCAAACATATCCCACGGGTAAGCGAGTTTTGGGACCCCGCTCTTTTCCGTCATACCGCAGGAATGACGCCAGGGATCCGCTTTTACCGCGGAATTGTGGAATCAGCAGCTGTCTCAGCCTTTGCCGGTGTTCGGCAATCCCGCCGCCGCGGGGTTTTTCAATACCGCCGCAACAGTCCGACGAGGCGGCCCTGGACCTTGACCCGATCGGGCCCGAAGATCCGGGTTTCGTAAGTTTTGTTGGCGGGTTCGAGGGCGATCGACGCGCCGCGGCGGCGCAGCCGCTTCAAGGTGACCTCGATGTTGTCGACCAGCGCCACGACGATGGCACCGTTGTCGGCGGTGTCGCAGCGCTGGATGATCACCGTATCGCCATCGAGAATCCCAGCCTCGACCATGCTGTCTCCGGCGACTTCGAGCGCGTAATGCTCGCCGCGTCCCACCAGGCTCCCCGGCACGGCAACCGAGCTGTTCTGGTCGCGCAACGCCTCGATCGGGGTGCCGGCGGCAATCCTGCCATAGAGCGGCAGATCGACCGCCGCGATATCGGGGGCGACCGGCGTGCCGGGAAACGCGCCGGCAAAATCGCCGCGGATGACGGTCGGCGAAAATCGCCCGCGCTCGGCCCCGCCCATGGCGCTGGAGGCGGCGGCATTCCCGAGGGCGGCGTGCGAGGGAGCGGCGTCGTCCTCCCGCAGCCCGATGACTTCGAGGGCGCGGGCGCGGTGCGGCAGGCGGCGAATAAAGCCGCGCTCCTCGAGCCCGCTGATCAGGCGGTGAATGCCCGACTTCGAGCGCAGATTGAGCGCATCCTTCATTTCGTCGAAAGACGGGGCGACCCCGCCGGTCGCGGCCAGCCGCTGCTTGATGAACATCAACAGCTCGTGCTGCTTTTTCGTCAGCATAGGCGAACCTCCCGCCTGGGAACAAACCCTAAACAACCGCGCTGTTCTACTTTGGTTCGCGCGCAACGTCAAGCCTTGCTCGGCGCGGCCCGGTAATTTTGCTAGCGTACGGAATTGAGCGTCGACCTCTAACAGGAGCCGGCGGCGAGCCATGCCGCGCAACATCATCCGCCCCGCCCTCCGTCCCGTCATCCGCCCGGTCATCATCGACACCGATCCGGGGATCGACGACGCGGTCGCGATCCTCCTCGCGCTCGCCTCGCCCGAACTCGAGGTGCTGGGTCTCGTCGCGGTCGCCGGCAATCTGCCGCTCGCGGCGACCGCGCGCAACGCGCTCGGCATCCTGGAACTCGCCGGCCGCCCCGAAATCGCGGTCCATGCCGGATGCCCGCGGCCGATCGGACGGGCGCGGGTCGATGCCGAGCATGCCCATGGCGAGGGTGGCCTGGGCGACCTCGTCCTGCCGCCCCCCGCCCTCGCGCTGCGCCCGGAGCATGGCGTCCTCTACCTGATCGACACATTGCGCAACGCCCTGCCGGGGAGCATCACGCTGTGCGCCCTGGGGCCCTTGACCGACATCGCGGTGGCCCTCGTCGCGGCGCCCGATATCGCCGCCGGCATCGCCGAGCTGGTCATCATGGGCGGCGCCTCGCACGGGCTGGGCAATGCGACCCCGGCCGCCGAGTTCAATATCTACGCCGATCCGCACGCGGCGGCGCTGGTGTTCGACAGCAATGTGCCGATCACGATGGTGCCGCTCGACGTGACAAGGGGCGTGTGCAGTACGCCGGAGCGCATCGCGCCGATCCGCGCCATGGCGACGCGCTGCGGCGCCGCGATCGCCGAGCTGATCGGCCCGCGGCGAGCCCTCGGCCAGCCCGCGATGGCGATGCACGATCCCTGCGTCATCGCCTATCTCCTGGCGCCGGAGCTGTTCCGCTGGCGCGAGGTCAACGTCGCGATCGAGACGCAAAGCCCGCTCGCGATCGGCTTGACAC
>DATCQF010000491.1:0-1927 GCA_036569735.1 Allostellaceae bacterium
GGCCGGCCTGCCACGCATTAAATGACAGGCTGATCACTTTGCCCACGGTTTCCTTAACTGCTCCCTTAACCTGGTGAGCGGTACCTGCGATGCGATCTTTATCCATCGACTCTCTCCATCAATTAGGCAGTGCTGGGGAAACGTCCGGTTAGGCGCGTTGGTTGCTTTTGCGCACCTGCGTCGTCGACCCATGGACGGTGTTATCCACGTGATAATCCTGAGGTTTCTGCGAGATCGCGCGGCGCGGTCGGGGCCACTGGTACAGCGGAATGCGATCTCGTTGAAACCGGATTGAGCTAAGCCGCGGGCCGCCGCGCGGGCTATGGGGAATTGAACCCGGTTGGCGACGGCGTGGCGGTCAGTTCCGCGAAGCGGTAGGGCGCGGTCAAGGGGCGGTAGACCCGGGCGAAGCCGGGCCTGACGATCTCGCACGGGCGGCCGCAACCCAACGCGGGCAGCGCACGGCGTGTGCCGACGATCAGGGCGTAGGGCCTCGTCGCCGCCGTCGCCGTCGCGAGCGGGGTCACGAACGCGGTAATCATGAGAAGCGAGCCGCGTTCATGAGCTGTCGTGCCAGGCCGAGGAGTGCGCCGGCGGCGAGCGCGGGAACGGGCCAATCCGTTCCATCGGTCCGCCGCAGCCTGGACAGACATCAGGCGCTCGATCGGCGAGGCGCTGTTGCTCTTGGCTGTCGCCGGGCGATGCGGCGACCGCGAGCAGCGAGCGGCATAGCCCGAGTTTATCGGCGCGATGACGGTTGGCGAGGAAACCGTAATGGCGGATGCGGTGGAACCCGTCGGGCAGCGCGTGTAGCAGGAAGCGGCGGATGAACTCGTCGGCCGCCAGGGTCATCACCTTGTTCTTGTCGTGATGCCGGTAATCGCGCCAGCGAAAGCTGACCTGGCCGCCGACAAGCGCGATCAACCGGCTGTTGGCGATGGCGACGCGATGCGTGTAGCGGCCGAGATAGGCCAATACCGCCGAGGGGCCGGCGAACGGCCGCTTGGCATAGACGACCCACTCTATCCGACGCAGCTCGGCCAGACATCGGATGAAGGCCGGCGCGGGGGCAAGCCGGGCGAGCGCGCCGAAGAACGCCAGCTCGCCGGCCGCGACCGCGGCCCGCAGCTTCTCCAGGAACAGCCGACGGAACAGGCGAGAGAGCACCCGTACCGGCAGGAAAAAGCCGGGTCGGCAGGAAACCCAGCGCCTGCCGTCCAACGACAAGCCGCCGCCGGGGACGAGGCAATGAATGTGCGGATGATGCTGCAGGTTCTGGCCCCAGGTATGGAGCACGGCGACGAAGCCGGTCTCGGCGCCCAGGTGCCGCGGATCGGCGGCGATCGTGCTCAGCGTCTCGGCCGCCGCCTTGAACAGGATCGCGTAGACCGCTGTCTTGTTCTGGAAGGCGATTTCGGCGGCCGGCGCCGGCAACGTGAAGACGACGTGGAAGTAGGGCACCGGCAGCAATTCGGCCTGCCGCTCGGCCAGCCATGCTGCGCGCGCCGGGCCCTGGCACTTTGGGCAATGCCGGTTGCGGCACGAATTGTAAGCGATGCGAATGAGGCCGCACTCCGCGCAGCGCTCGACATGGCCGCCGAGCGCTGCTGTCCGGCAAGCCACGATTGCTCCCATGACGCGACGTTCGGTTCGGCCTAGGTGGCCGGCATGAGCCTCGCGATAAGCCTCACCGTGGCGGCGGAAGATATCCGCCACCTCCAGCACGGACATGGCCGCCGCGGTTCAAATCGGCGGCGTTTCCTCCATCAGCCTCAACCGGTCGAAAGGACTGATGACGTTGCCGATCGTGGTAGCGGCGACCTGGGTATAGCGGGCCGTGGTCGACAGATCGCGATGACCGAGCAGCACCTGGATCGTGCGGATATCGGTGCCCGCCTCGAGCAAATGGGTGGCGAAGCTATGGCGC
>DATCQF010000492.1:0-5489 GCA_036569735.1 Allostellaceae bacterium
CGTAGATGCGGTGGCGCTGCAGGAGGGCGTCGGAGGCGGCCTTGCACAGGGCTGCGTCACCGATCAGCACCGGCACGATGTGGCTCTCCGACGGCATCAGCGGCAGCCCCGCCTCGGCGAGGCGGCGCTTGACCAGGGCGACCCGGTCCTGGTGGCGCAGGCGCTCGGCCTGGCTTTCTTTCAGGTGGCGCACCGCGGCGAGCGCGCCTGCCGCCAGGGCTGGCGGCAACGAGGTCGTGAAGATGAAGCCCGGGGCATGGCTGCGCAGGAAATCTATGAGGACCGCCGAACCGGCGACATAGCCGCCCATGACCCCGAACGCTTTCGCCAGCGTGCCCTGGATCACCGTCGGGCGCTGGGGGATGCCGTCGCGCTCGGCGATGCCGCCGCCGCGCGGGCCGTAGAGCCCGACCGCGTGGACCTCGTCCAAATAGGTCATCGCGCCAAAGCGCTCGGCGACCTCGCATAACTCCGCGATCGGCGCCACGTCGCCATCCATCGAATAGACCGACTCGAAGCACACCAGCTTTGGCCGCTCGGCCGGCAGCGCGGCGAGGCGATCCGCCAGGTCGCCGGAATCGTTGTGCCGGAAGACCTGTTTCTCGGCGCGGCTGTTGCGGATGCCGGCGATCATCGAGGCGTGGTTGCGCGCATTCGACAAGACGAGCGTGCCGGGTATCTCGCCGGCCAGCGTCGACAGCGCCGCCTCGTTGGCGACATAGCCCGAGGTGAAGACGAGCGCCGCCTCGCGCCGGTGCAGATCGGCGAGTTCCTGTTCGAGCAGCAGATGCACGTGTGCGTTGCCGGAGATGTTGCGGGTGCCGCCGGCGCCGGCGCCGAGCGCCTCGATCGCCTCGGTCATCGCGCCGAGCACCGCCGGGTGCTGACCCATGCCGAGGTAATCGTTCGAGCACCACACCGTGACCTCGGCGCCGATGCGGTGATCGAAGGCGCGCGGAAACCGGCCCCGACGCCGCTCGAGATCGGCAAAGACGCGGTATCGTCCCTCGGCGCGGAGGGCATCGAGGCGCTGTCTGAAGAAGCTTTCGTAGTCCATCGCTGTCGCCGCCGGAGAACCCTGACGATAGCACATTGCCGGGATAGCACCATTGCGCGCTGTGTCGCGCCCGGGCAGCGCGGAAATGCGAGCCTATTTTTTCGGCCGGCACACGAAGGTGGCGCGGGCAGGCAGCAGTAGCGGGCAGTTCTGCAGATACCAATCGGTGTCGGCCGGCTCGGCGAGCGTGCCGGCGGCGCATTCCTGCTGCGCCTCCTTCTGCACCTCGGCGAGCGTGGTGCTAAGCGTGTTGTAGCAGATCGCGACGCGCGGACCGGGCGGCGCGCCGGGCTGCGCCGCGCGCGGCGGGGCCGGGTAGGGGTCGAGCGCGCCGCACCCGGCGAGAGCCGCGGCGACAATTGGGCGCTGTGCCGCAGGCGCTCAAAGGCGAGCCCGCGCACCAGCTCGAAGCCCATCACCGTGTCCTGCGCGGAGGTCAGCCGCTGATGCTCCGCCGGCACAGCGACCTGGACAACCCGGGCGCCGGCCCGTTCGAGCGCGGCGCGGGCGTGGTCGAGCGCCGCCGCGGTACCGGGCTCCGCTTCCTCCCACATCGGCGTCCGGTAGAAGCCGAAGCGCGGCGCGGCGCTGGGCATGGCAATATCGCGCAGCGCCGGCCGGCCGCCGAGCACCCCGGCAAAAAACGCCGCGTCGGCGACGTTGCGCGCCATCGTGCCGATCGTGTCGAGGCTGTCGCAGAGCGCCTTCACTCCGGCGCGCGGGATCACCCCAAAGCTCGGCTTGAAGCCGACACAGCCGCAAAACGCGGCCGGGCGGATCACCGATCCGGCGGTCTGCGTGCCGAGCGCGAGCGGCACCATTGAATCGGCGACCGCGGCGGCCGAGCCGCTCGACGACCCGCCCGGGGTATGCGCGTGGTTGCGCGGATTGGCGGTCTTGCCGGCGGTGAAGCAGGCAAATTCGGTGGTGACGGTCTTGCCCAGGACGATCGCCCCGGCGGCCCGCGCCAGCGCGACGCAGGCCGCGTCGCTGGCTGGGCGGTGGCCCTCATAGATCGCCGAGCCGTACCCGGTGGGCATGTCGACGGTGTCGATCAGATCCTTGACCGCGATCGGGATGCCGTGGAGCGGCCCGCTGGGCGCCGAGGCATCGCAATGCCGGGCGGCGGCAAGCGCCGCCTGCGGGTCGAGATGATGCCACGCGCCGACCACCGGCTCGCGCGCCCCGATGCGCTCGAGGGAGGCCCGGACGAGCGCCTCGGCGCTCAACCTTCCGGCGGCGATCTCGCGCGCCGCATCGCGGGCGGAGAGGGCGAGAGGGTCGGGCATGGCGGTCTCCGCGCTGGCAAGCGTCGCCCAACCCTACTGCGGGTGCGCGTCCGGCGAAAGCGCGACGCTGTCAGGCGATGGCCGGCAACATGGTCGCCAATCGGGCCGGGGGCGCGCTACTATCCTCGCGCGCGGTGTCGGCGCGAGCGCCCGCCGGGCCAGGGCGAGCAACATGCGCGAACGGGGTGTAGGCGACCAAGACGACGCGGCGCGCCGGACGGCGGCGCTGATGGGCTTTATCGTGATCCTCGTATTGGCGATCGCCGGGGTCGTCCTCGTCCGCGAACTCGCCAAGAACGCCAGTCTCGAGGATTGCCTGATGGCGGGCCGGCGCAATTGCGCCCCGATCGAGGTGCCCGCGCGCCCCTAGACGGCCTGTGCCGGTCATGAGGGGGTCGCGGTCGTTGTCATCGGAATAGCGTGCCGTAACCAAAATCGGCGTCCGCCACATCAGCTACCAAACGACAGCAATCCGAGCACGGTCCTGCGTCGGCTCGTCGTGTGGAAAAAAAGGGATATTTTCTCTTGCAACGTGCTTATGTGATTCAGGTCAATTTCAAAAGTCGCGCCCCACCATATGATGCGCGAAGAATAATCCAGACCGACCGCCGACGGATTTTCGGAACATTACCGATACGGAGCCGTCCCGCCATGAGTCAGCGCCCCAAGTCTGTCGCGGCATCTCTGCCGACATTGGCCAAATGTCCCACCGGAATTCGCGGCCTCGATGACGTCACCAACGGCGGCTTTCCGCGCGGCCGGGCGACCCTGATCTGCGGCGGCTCGGGCAGCGGCAAGACGCTGATGGGGATGCAGTTCCTGGTCCGCGGCATTGAGGAGCACGGCGAGCCGGGGGTCTTCATGTGCATTGAGGAGCGCGAACAGGATCTGGCCGAGAATGTCGCCTCGCTCGGCTTCGATCTGCCCGAGCCCATGCGCAAGATCATCGGCGACCTGTCCAATACCGAGCGCACTTTGATCGGGCTGCAGTTGCGCCCGGTCCGGGTGGGCAAGCCGAGGCAAACATGAACACCCCGACCGCTGTTGAGGTGGACGGTGTGAATGCGCCGTCCGAGCCGCCCCGCTACCGGCTGCGCCTTTATATCACCGGCGCGACATCGCGCTCGACCCAGGCCATCGAGAACATCAAGGCGATCGGGGAGAAGCATTTGAGCGGCCGCTACGATTTGGAGGTGGTTGACGCCTATCAGCAGACCGATCTGATCCGCCAAGAGCAGATTGTCGTACTTCCCACCTTGGTAAAGCAGCTGCCGTTGCCGTCGCGGCGGATGATCGGCGATCTTTCCGACGAAGAGCAGGTCCTGATCGGCCTCGGTCTGGTGCCCGAAGACCTGGATGACGCCGTTCCCACCAAATGAGCCGATCGCCCTCCCTCGAGATTGCCGACAGCGCCATCCGGCGAGAATACGCGGGGCTTCGCGCCCGGCTGGAAGAAGCCGAGGCGACGCTGCGCGCGATCCGCTCAGGAGAAGCGGACGGCATCATCATCAATACACCGCAGGGTGAGCAGATCTTCACGCTGCAGGGGGCAGATCAGCCCTATCGCGTGATGGTCGAGACCATGGGCGACGGTGCCGTCACGATCACACCGGACGGTGTCATCCTCTACTGCAACCGGCGCTTTGCCGACCTGGTCGAGGCTGACCTGCAACAAGTGATCGGCTCTCCGGTGCAACGCTTCCTCGGGCTCGGCGAAGCGGACAAATTCGACGGGTTGATGCAACAGGCCCGTGTCGATGTCGCGAGTGGCCGTATCAACCTATTACGGTCGAACGGGACAGGGGTTCCCACTCACGTAGCGCTGCGCAGCCTTGACACCGGAGGCGCCGAAAACGTCGTTCTCGTTGTGACCGACCTGACCGAAATTGCCGCCGCACAGGAGAAACTGACAGCGCTTCACCGAGACCGGGAGCTGCAGTTTCAGGAATCGCTATCGACATACTCCACGCAAATCGGGACAGTCGGGTTCGCCAATACAATTCCAGAAAACGAGAAGCCACAGGTGCTGAAAATCCTCATTCTGGAGGACGAGCCGACCGACGCCGAACTGATGCAGCGCGCGCTGCGCAAGGCGGAGCTCGATTTTATCGCGACGCGGGTCGCCAACCGGACTGACTTCGTCGCGGCGCTCGAAGCTTTCGCGCCCGATATTGTGCTGGCCGACTACAAGCTGCCGGACTTCAACGGCGCCGAAGCGCTGGCGCATGTCCGGGATGTTCATCCCGAGATCCCGGTCGTCATGGTCACCGGCACGCTGGGCGACGAATCTGCCATCGCATTGCTGAACACCGGCGCCAAGGATTACGTGCTCAAAAGCAACCTGGCGCGCCTGCCGACTGCGGTGCGGAGGGTGATCTCGATCGAGCAGGGCATCCGCGCGCGCAAGACCGCCGAACGGGCGATGCGCGGCGCCAACGCCTTGCTGCAAATCACCGAGAAGGGTGCCCACATCGGCAGCTTCGACTGGGACGTCGCCAGTGGCGGGCTCCTTTGGTCGGGAGAAGTCTATCGGATTTTCGCGCGCATTCCCGGTGAGTTCGTGCCGACCCTGGGCAAATTCCTTGAGTGCGTCCACCCCGACGACCGGGCGCACGTGCAGGAGGCGATCGACGCGGCGCTAACCCGAAGCCAGCCCCTCAATATCGAATTTCGTATTGTGCGGCCCGACAACACGGAGCGGATCATCCATTCGCTCGACGAAGTCTTCCGCGACGAAGCCGGCACAGCCTTCCGCATGACCGGCACCGTGCACGACATCACCGAGCAGCGGCGGGCCGAGAATACAAACCAAGAGGAAGAGGCAAAATTCCGCAGCCTCGTCGAGCAGAATGTGGCCGGCATCTTCATCATTCGGGACGACAGCACGATCGGTTACGTCAACCCCTTCTTCGCCAGCTTGCTGGGCTATGCGCCATCGGACCTGATCGGCCGGAAGCTGTTCGATTTCATCCCCGAGGACCAGAAGCCGGAAGTGCGTGAGAAACTGGGGGCACAGCTTTCCAGTGGCGAGCTGTTCTTGCAGCAAACCTCCAGCATGCAGGCCCGGGATGGTCGAATCGTCGAGGTGTTGGTCAGTGCCTCGCAGTCGATTTTCGAGGGCCGCCCGGCATCGGTCGCTGTGG
>DATCQF010000493.1:0-1583 GCA_036569735.1 Allostellaceae bacterium
ATATGAGCCATTCCGACAGTTTCGCCCTGGTGCGCGGCGGCCATCTCGATCTGTGCGTGCTGGGCGCCTTTCAGGTCGCGGAGAACGGCGACCTCGCCAACTGGGCGCGCTCCGACGACGACAATGCGCCGGCGATCGGCGGGGCGATGGATCTGGCGGCCGGCGCGCGGCGCATCTGGGTCGTCATGGAGCACACCACCCGCGCCGGCGAACCACGCCTCCTGCGCCGCTGCACCTATCCGCTGACCGCCAAGGCCTGCGTGTCTCGTATCTATACCGACCTCGCGGTCGTCGACGTGACCCCGCAGGGCTTCGCCGTCATCGACATGGTGCCCGGCATGACGATGGAGGAGTTGCAACAGCGCACGGATGCACCACTGCAGCGGGCGTGAGGCAAACTGCTATGAACTTCGACGCGGAATACGATTTTGTCATCGTCGGCGCCGGTTCGGCCGGGTGCGTCTTGGCCAACCGGCTGTCCGCCGATCCGGCGACCCGGGTGCTAGTCATCGAGGCCGGCGGCAAGGACACCAACCCGTGGATCCACATCCCGGCCGGGTTCTATCGCAACATCTATAACCCGGCCATCACCTGGCAGTTCGAAACGGAGCCGGTGCCCGGGCTCGGCGGGCGCCGAATCTCGTGGCCGCGCGGCAAAGTGCTCGGCGGTTCCTCGTCGATCAACGGGCTGATCTACATCCGCGGCCAGCGCCAGGATTTCGACTATTGGCGCCAGCTCGGCAATGTCGGCTGGTCCTATGACGACGTCCTGCCATATTTCCGCCGCACCGAAAACCAGGAGCGCGGCGCCGACGATTATCACGGGACCAGCGGCCCGCTCGACATCTCCGACCTGCGCGCACCACACGAGCTGCACGACGCCTTTACCGCGGGCGCGCAGGAGGCCGGGTTCAAGGCCAACCCCGATTTCAACGGCGCCGAGCAGGAGGGCGTCGGCAATTATCAGCTGACCGTGCGCGGGATGCGCCGGTGCAGTGCCGCGATCGCCTATCTGCGCCCGGCGATGAAACGCCCCAACCTGACGGTCGAGATCCGCGCCTTCGCCCATCGCGTGCTGTTCGACAGCAAGCGCGCCATAGGCCTCGAGTATGCCCAGAACGGCGCGACTCATCGGGTCGGCGCGCGGCGCGAGGTGCTGCTCGCCGGCGGCTCCTTATTGTCGCCGCAGCTGTTGCAGCTGTCGGGGGTCGGGCCGGGCGAACTGTTGCGCGAGCACGGCATCGGAGTGGTGCACGAACTCGCCGGGGTCGGCGACAATCTGCAGGACCATCTGGGCTGCCGGCTCATCTACAAGGCGCGCCGCGCCAACACCCTCAACGAAATTTCGCGCAGCTGGGTGCGCCAGGCGCAGACCGGGCTCGAATACATCTTCGGCCGGCGCGGCGCCTTGATGATGGGGGCGGCGCCGATCGGCCTCTTCGCCAAGACCCGCGAGGGCCTCGCCTCGCCCGACTGCCAGTACCAGTTCCTCGCCGGCAGCTTTGACAAGCCCGGCGAACCGATGCACCCGTTCCCCGGCTGCTCGCTGGTCGCGATCCCGTGCCGCCCGGAAAGCCGCGGCT
>DATCQF010000494.1:0-1986 GCA_036569735.1 Allostellaceae bacterium
CTATACCCTCACCCGCCTTGCTGCGCTCGGCACCCTCTCCCGCATTGCGGGAGAGGGAGGGACCCACGCCGTAGGCGTGGGAGGGTGAGGGTGGCCGCTCAGTACGGGCTCGAGCTGTCGCCGGGTTTGGGGGCGTCGCGCATCTCGGCGACCGCGGCGGCGGCGCCCATCGTCAGAAAGCGCGTGTCGCCGCCGACCGTGACAAAGGTGAAGCCCATCGCGATCGCCTTTTTGGCGTAGGCCGGCGCGCCGCAATGGAGCCCGGGCTGCACCTTGTGGCGCTTGCAGGCGTCGAGGATCTTTTTCAAGGCCGCCATCATCCACTCGTCGGGCTTGTCGCCGCCCGGGTTGTAGCCAAGTGAGATCGAGAGGTCGCTGGGGCCGACATAGATCGCGTCGAGCCCCTTCACCGACAGAATTTCGTCGAGGTTGTCGAGCGCCTCCTGCGTTTCGATCATCCCGAACGCGAGCACGATGTCGTTGGCCTTCATGTGGTAATCGGCCCCGCCGTAGAGCGCGGCGCGGATCGGCCCCGAGCTCCGGTACCCCAGCGGCGCATAGCGGCACGAGCCGACGAATTTCTCTGCTTCGGCGCGGTTGTTGATCATCGGGCAGATGATGCCGTAGGCGCCGGCGTCGAGCGCCTTCTGGATGTGCGCCGGGTCGTTCCACGGCACCCGCACCAGGGGGCACCGTGCCGGTCGTGGAGATGCCCTGCAGCATCGGCACCATCATCGAATAGTCGATCATGCCGTGCTGCATGTCGATGACCAGGGAGTCCCAGCCGGCATGGGCCATGACCTCGGCCGAGAAGCTCGACGGCACGCCGCACCAGCTGTTGATGACGGCCTTGCCCGATGCCCAGATCTCCCGCACTCCATTCGCCCGCGCCATAGAACCCTCCATTGTGCCGCGTTGAGTTGGCGCGATCCCGCCAGCTATCGGGGCGGGTGTCAAGCGCAGCCGCCCGCCGGCGGTTTCTGGCTGCTTCTGCAGCACAAATGCAGCCAGCACCTCGCCTCGGGCGACCGCCTGTTTCTCCTGTTTTTTGCAGTCTGAGGATCAGGCGAGCCCGCCGCCGGCCTCACCCTCCCAGCCCTGACGGGCCGGGTCCCTCCCTCTCCCGCATGCGGGAGAGGGGCTTTCGGCGGGCTCGGGCGGCTACCCCAGCACTTCCTTGTTGACGACGTTTTCGGTGTTGGGTTTGCCGTCGATGACGGAGAGGATGTTCTGGACGGCGACGATGGCCATGCGGTCGACCGCCTCGCGCGTCACGCCGGCGACGTGGGGGGCGGCGATGAAGTTGGGGAGGGTGAGGAGCGGGTTGTTCGGGGGCGTCGGCTCCTCGACAAAAACATCGAGCGCGGCGCCGGCGATGCGGCCCGCCTTCAGGGTGTCGTAGAGCGCCTTTTCGTCGACGATGCCGCCGCGCGCGGTGTTGACGAGGAAGGCGGTGCGCTTCATCCGGGCGAGCCGGGCGGCGTTGAACATGCCGATGGTCTCCGGCGTCTTCGGGCAGTGGATCGTGATGAAGTCGGCCCGCGCGACGGCCTCGTCGAGGTCGAGCACCGGCTCGTAGCCGCTGCCGCGGATCGTCTCGGAATACATGTAGGGGTCGTAGACGAGGACATTGGTTTCCATCGCCGCGAAGCGCCGCGCCGAGCGCGTGCCGATCTTGCCGAAGCCGATGATGAGGACGGTCTTGCCGTAGAGGTCGGCCGGCATGTCCTTGTAGCGGTCGGCCCAGCGGCCTTCCTTGACCAAGGCATCCATCGAGGCGCCCTTCCTCGCGAGCGACATCGTGAGGAAGACGCCGGCCTCGGCGACGCTGACCGAATTCGAGGTGCCGCCGATCATCAGCGGCACCTTGCGCTTGTTGAGCGCCGGCACGTCGACCTCGTCATAGCCGACGCCGATCCGCGAGACGACCTGGAGCTGCGGCGCCGCGTCGAGCTCGGGGTCGCTGAAGCGGCGCACACCCAATGC
>DATCQF010000495.1:0-4646 GCA_036569735.1 Allostellaceae bacterium
CCTCACCCCAACCCTCTCCCCCGGCGGGGGAGAGGGAGTGTCTGAAGGCGTCGCCTATTCAGCGGGAGCGGGCGCGGGCGCGATCTGGCCGAAGGCCGGGCTGTCGGTCCGGTCGACCAGGGCCTCGGGGCCTTCGGTCGGCAGGTTTTCGAGAAAATCAATCGCGCCCTGGATGTCGTTTTCCCACATTTCGCGCGGCAGTTCGTAGAGGAACTCGACGCCGTAGCCGTTGGGGTCGTTGATGTAGACGCTGTGCGTCACCCCGTGGTTGACGCGCCAGTTGAACTTGACCCCGCGGCTCTGCAGGAAGGCCAGCTGCTTTTGCCACGCCTCGCGGTTCGGCATCGTCAGGGCGACGTGGTTGATCGCGACCGTTGCGTCGGACAGCTTCCACTCCGCCGCGGGCGGCAGGTTGGGGCTCTCGACCAGCGCGACGTCGTGGTGGGTCAGCTTGCCGTCGTGGTTGGCGCTGTAGAAGCGCATCTTGGGCAGGTTCGGCACGTCGGGCCGGGGGCGCAATGCGGCGACCTGCGTGAGGCCGACGATCTCGGTCCAGAACTTGTGCGACTCCTCGATGTCGCGGACATTCAGCACGAGGTGGTTGATGCCGCTGGGCGCCACGGCCGCGGCGGGGGCCGCCGGGGCGTCGGAAATCGGGTTGGCCATCGCTGTCCTCCAATTCGGATCAAGCCTTAGAGATAGTCGGGTAAATCCGGGCGCGCAAGCCGGGTAATCGAGACCGGCGGTGCTCTAGAAGTCGGGTTTCGGCAGCGGCCGGATCGGGGCTCGGATCACCAGCGGCGGCGGGGTTTCCACTTCGGCCGCCCAGCCCCATTCGAGCAATGGCAGCGCCAGGCGGGCAAAGCCGACGATGCGGTCGACCAGCTTTGGCGACTGCATCTCATCGTCGCCGAGGAGGGCGTGCGCGGTGAAGGATTTCCAGCAGACATAGTCGGCCACCGGGCCGCCCTTGGCCGCCTCGAACCCGCGCGGCGGGCGGCTCAGCCGCGTGTCGCTGGCAACCGCATGACCGGCCGCGGCGAGCCCTTCGGCGATCGCCAGAAAGCCTTCGGGGTCGTCGAGGATGGCGCGCCGCAGGCGGGAGAGGAGCGGGGGCTCGGGATGCCAGAAGCCGGCCGCCACCATCGACTCGCCCGGGGCCACATGGAGGTAGAGGAGACCGGGGTCGCGCTTTCCGCCGGAGCGCGTCAGCACCGCTCCCGCATGCGTCTTATAAAGCCGCTTGTCGGGCGAGAAGCGCACGTCGCGGTAGATCCGGAAGATGCCGCGCCGGGGGTCGCCAATGAGCGGCAGCCCGGCCTCTTCCAGCGCCGTCCCGACCGCGACGACGAGGTGCCGCAACGGCGCCAGCACTTCTGTGTCGTAGACCGCCTTCTTCGGTCGGAACCAGTCCGGGTCGTTGTGGTCGCTCAGTTCCCGGAGAAACCTGAACGCCGCCGGCCGGAACCCGGGAAACGCAACACTGCCGGTGGTCATCGCCTCCTCTCTTCCTGGATCGGCCTGCAATGCAGCAGGAAGCTGCGCCGGCCGAGTATAGCAGCGGGTGAGGTGTGGCCTCACGGCTTCCTCGTTTCGGCCGGCGTTCCACCGGCGTTCCAATAGCCACCGCGCCGCAAACGGCGTAGGTTCAACGGGGCTGCGGAGAGCGCGGCGGCACATCCGGGAAATGGTGGTGCGTTGACTGCGACAGAACCCGCCCGCCGCGATCGGTTCCCGTAGGCGCCATATTGCTGCTGGTGCTCGCCGGCGGCCTCTACATCTGGATGATGATCAATATCACCGGCCCATCGGGCGGCGGCGGCGAGGCGTCGCTCGAGCGGGCGCTCGAGGCCCTGTTCCTGACCGTCTTTCTGTGGGGCGTGCTCGCGATGCTGCTTATCGTTGGCGGCGTCATGGGTGAGATGCCGCGCCGGGCGGCGATCGTTGCCGCGATCGTCCATCCGCTGTCCGGGTTCGCGGCCTTTGTCGCGATCGACATGGTCTCGCGCCACGCCGTATGGGCGCTCCTGGTGCCGGGATTGTTGCCGCCGCTCATTGCGTTCTATGCGATGTGGGCGCGCTGCCCCGCGCTGCGCCGGGTATTGCCGCCAAAAATCACCAGCATAGCCGTCTGGGGGATGATCCTCTTTCTGACGATCGCGCCGTTTCCGATCGCCTACTGGGGACCCGGCACCTTCGGCGGGTGAGCCGCCGCGCACACCCCTCGCATCAAAGATTTGCATTCCCGGCGAAAGCCGGGATCCACTCGTCCACAACTTGATCGGCGGAATGGTGGATCCCGGCTTTCGCCGGGAATGCGATTTAAATTTGTTGTGCCATCGCTCAGAGCATTTTGGCGTTGGGCTTACGCGCCGCGGCGGGCGTAGATCAGGAATTCAAGGTTGCCGGCGGGGCCCTGGATCGGGCTCAGGGCGATGCCGATCACGGTCCAGTCGGGCTGCGTGCCGAGCCAGGCGGCAACCCGGTCGCAAACCGCCTGGTGGATCGCCGGGTCGCGCACCACGCCGCCCTTGCCGACCGCCTTTGGGCCGGCCTCGAATTGCGGCTTGATCAGCGCGACCAGCCGGGCGCGATCGGCCGCGAGGGAGAGCGGCGCCGGCAGTAGCGTCGCCAGGCCGATAAAGCTGGCATCGCAGGTGATCAGATCGATCGGCTCGGGGATCGCGGCGCGTGCCAGATAACGCGCGTTGGTGGCCTCGTGAATGACGACCCGCGGATCCTGGCGCAATTTCCAGGCGAGCTGGCCGCGCCCGACATCGACGGCGTGGACCCGGGCTGCGCCCCGCGCCAGAAGCACGTCGGTAAAGCCGCCGGTCGAGGCGCCGATATCGAGCGCGATAGCGCCGGTGACGTCGATCGCGAAGTGAGCGAGCGCAAAATCCAGCTTGACCCCGCCGCGCGACACCCAGGGATGGTCCGGGCCGGCGAGCGCGAGGGCGGTTTCCTGCGCCAGCGCGGTGCCCGGCTTGTCGATCCGCCGCCCGCCGGCGGACACCAGACCGGCGAGGATCAGCGCCTGGGCTTTCGCCCGGCTTTCGGCGAGCCCCTGGTCGACGAGAAGCTGATCGGCGCGCCGCTTCGCCACCGTTTCGTCCTAGCCGGTGCGCCCCTTGCCCGGCGGGCGCGGGGTCGATTGGTCGATGGTGCGCCGGTCGATGTGCTGGAAGGGCGTCATCACGCCACCGGGTAACCACAAGCGCTGCCGGCGAAACGACATCGCGCTCTGTGTAGCATACCCGGTCGAGCCGCGGGGCGGGATATCGACCGGGCTTCGCGGCAAGCCTGCCGGGCGACTGCCGGCGGCGCGGACGGGTGACAAAAGCGCCCGACCACTCGTATACTCGGGGCTTGAGGCGGAGGTATCAGATGGCGCCCTCGGCGCGAACAGCGGGCGGGCCCACTCGCGTGGCACCGAGCCCGTCATGGGTGGCGGTTTGCGGATGTCTTGCCGTGATCGGCGGGATATTTGGCGCGTCTTCGCCGGCGCCGGCGGCGGCGGATTCCGGCGTGATCTACACCAATGCACCGCAGGGATATTCCAGCGCGGATCTAGGATCGGCGCTCCTTCAATCGCTTGCCGAGAAATTCAAGTTTACGCTGGCCGGCCTCGACACCGACCGGGAGGTGATGGAACGAATTGCCGCCGATCCTCGCAGCATCGGGTTCGTTCAGCGCGACCTCTACGTCCAGTATTTGCGCGACCACGCCGATAGCGACACGCGGTTCGAATTCTACGGCAATGTCCCGGTCTGCCTGATGGCGGTGGTGCGCAGGGGATCGCAGATCCAGACCTACGGCGATCTGGTCAGGGTGCGGACCAACCGGGCGACGACGCTCGATGTCGGTCCGGCGACGGGGCAGCTTGCCGCGACCTTCGAGACGCTGCGGGAAATCGACCCCTCGCTCGCCAGTGTTCAGCTCGAGCACCGAGCCGGCGCTCGCGCGCTCAGCCGGGTCGTCACCGGGGAAACCGATGCGGCGTTGTTCGTGGTCCTGGCGCCGTACACCAGCGGCCTTGTCACCGACATGATCGATAGCGACACGCTCGACCTGGTGCCGTTCTTTTCGGAGGACATCGTCATCGGCGCGTTGCGCCGCAAGCTCCCGTACATGCTGCGAGAGATCAGACTCGGCAACCCGGGATGGTTCTCGTCGGGGCGCCCCTATCATACGACCTGCACCTCGATGGGGGCGGTGGTGAACGCGAAGGCCGACGCGATCTTGTCCGAAAAAGTCGCGCAAGCCCTCATTGAGGATACTCCGGCAACGAGCCAGCGCCCGTGGTACGCGGCGGCCGGCGATCTGTTCGTTGTCGCGTTCAACGAAGTCGAGAGGCTTGTCGTCGGCGCCGGCGAGATCATCACCGCGTGGTTCAGCCCGGCCGCACCGGGCGAGGCGATCGCCACCGCGCCGGCGCCGGCGCCCCAATATCAGCCGGCCCGGCATGACGGCAACGTTGCGCCGGGGGATGCGCCGGGGGAACGACAAGGGTACGCACCGCCGGCGCGCGATCCCATAGCCGGAGCGCGATGACGAACGACCGGTCGGCCGCCACCGACAGTTTCACTCGCCATCCCTGGTTGAAACCTTGCCTATCCGGTTAACCCATACACCCACTATAGGTA
>DATCQF010000496.1:0-2130 GCA_036569735.1 Allostellaceae bacterium
GGCGGCCGATACGCTGATGGTCGGCGAGGGCGTCGAGACTTGTCTTGCCGCGATGCAGGCAACGGCACGGCCGGCGTGGGCGGCGCTATCGACATCGGGCATGATCGCCCTCGCTCTGCCGCCGATCGTGCGCCAGGTCATCATCCTGGCCGATGACGATTTCAGCGGGGCCGGCGAGCGGGCAGCGTACTCCGCGGCGGCACGATGGCTCCATGAGGGTCGGCGGGTGCGGGTCGTGGTACCGCCTGAGGCCGGAACCGATTTCAACGACATGCTGCTCGGCCGCGGCCATGCCCGCATCGCGGAGGCGTGCGATGCCGCCGCCTGACGGCGCGGCCGAGATTCGCCGGCTTGTCGCCGCGGCTCCCGAAATGACCGAGCGCGATACATGGCCCGAGCCGGATATGCGGCTTGTCGAGGATGACCGCGCGCCAGCCCCCACTCTCGACGATGACGCGCTGCCCGCGGGCTGGGAGCGGTGGATTGTTGACGAGGCCGAGGCGCGCGGCTGTCCGCGGGATTATGTTGCCGCCGGACTAATCGCCGCTTCATCCGCGTGGATGGGCAATGCGCGGCACGCCAGCGCGACAGCGACATGGATCGAGCCGCCGCACTTGTGGTTTGCTCTGATCGGCGCGCCCTCGACGGGCAAGACACCCGCGCTGCGACCGATCGTTGAGGCGAGCCGCACCATTGAGCGCGAGGCCGAGCCGGCCTGGCAAGCGGCCTGCGCAGAACACGCCACGCTCGCCGAGGGCGCTCGCGCGATCGAGGAACAGTGGCGCGTCAAGGTGCGCGCGGCGACGAAGGACGGCACGCTGCCGCCCGAGCGGCCACCCGGCGCCGATGCGCCGCTGGCCCCGGCGAGGCCGCGCGTGGTCGCAATGGACGTGACCACCGAGGAATTGCAGCGCCTACTCGCCGAGCAGCCACGCGGATTGCTCTATATGCGCGACGAACTCACCGGCTGGCTCGGTAACCATGATCGCTACGGCGGCCACGGCGGAGACCGCGCATTCTATCTCGAGGCCTGGAACGGTGGTGCCTATGTCGCCGATCGGGTCAAATACCACGGCTCGCCGGTGCGCATCGCTCGGGCGGCACTGACGATCCTCGGTGGCATGCAGCCCGACCGGCTACGCGAAGCGCTGGCCGGCGCCGATGACGGGCTGGCGGCGCGGCTGGCTTATGTGTGGCCGGACGCGGCGCCGATCACGGCGTTGACGCGCGAAGGCGGCGGCGAAGCACGCGCCCGTCGCGACCGGCTGATGGCTGCCGCCCGACGCCTGTCAGAATTGGCGATGGACGGCGACCCGTCAGGGGAGCCGGCGCCGCACATTTTGCCGCTCGACCGAAACGCGTTCGAGTTGTTCGACGAGCTGCGGCGCGAGGCGATGGAGCGGGCGCGATCATCGCGCGGCCTAGCCGCGGGGTGGCATGGAAAGACACCGGGCCGCGCGCTCCGCCTCGCGCTCGTCTATGAGCAACTCGCATGGGCGGCAGGCGATCGCGCCAAGCCCCACACCGTCACGGCCGACGCGATGGCTCGGGCGGGCGGCTATCTCGACTATCTCGCGGCGATGCTCGATCGCGTAACGGCCGGGCTCGCCATCGGCCGAGCGGAGGCGGACGCAGCCATCATCGCGCGGCATATTCTCGCCGACCGGCCTGCCGCGCTCAATGAGCGCGAGCTTTACCAGCTCCCCGGATGGACCTGGCTGCGCGTTGGTGATCGCCGGGCCAACGCCCTGCATGTGCTCGCTGAGGCGGGGTGGATCCGAGCGGCAACGCGGGCCGGCAATGGACGGCCGCGCGGCAATTGGGAGGTGTCGCCCCGGCTCTGTGGGAGGGCACCATGAACCGCTGGCAGCAGCGGCTTGCCGCGCTGCAAGGCAACTTCCCGGAGCATCCCCTTGAGCTTCCGCTCGCTGTTCAAAATGTCCAAAACGTTCAAAACGCTCCACCCGAACCGACTTTTGAACATTCTGAACAGATTGAACACGGAACAAAGCCGGCCTCGGCGTCGCCCTCGCCGCTCGATCGCGCTCTCGGCGCATGGGGCGAGGCTGAGGCCGAGGGCGCCGCGATCGTCGAGCATCAAGGCAACATCCCGCTCGCCTGGATCGAGGG
>DATCQF010000497.1:0-5024 GCA_036569735.1 Allostellaceae bacterium
GGCGGGCCCGCCGCATTCGCCGGGGCGCCGCCGCAGCCCCAAATCATCGGCCGAGCCGAGTTGGAGGCGTTTGTCGCGGCGTATGGCGCGCAGGGCGACAAGGTCGATGTCGTCGTCTTCGCCGCCCCGCAATTGTCGCTCGTCGAGATGGCGGCGGTCGCCGATGCATTGTCGGGCCGCCTTGTGCATGCCGAGACGACGCTCCTCGTCGCGACCTCACCCGAAGTGAAGCATGCCGCCGACCGCATGGGGCTGACGGCCCGCATCGAGGCGGCGGGGGCTGTCGTCGCCGCCGGCATCTGCTTCTACCAGAGCTATGCCGGCGAGATGGCCGAGGTCAACGGCTGGAAGCGGCTCCTCACCAATTCGGCAAAGCTCGTCAACATCATCGGCGGCTACGGCTACCGCCCGACGCTGGCGAGCCTCGAGCGCTGCGTCGATTCGGCGGTCAGGGGGCGGATCGTCTGATGCCGGTCATCTTGCGTTGCCACCAGGGGATCGGCCCGGCCGTGACCGGCACCGCGCTGGTCGCGAAAGATAATTTCAGCGCGCGCTACGACCTCGACCGCAAGGCCGGGGTGTTCTCGCGCCCGACGCACAAGCTCGCCGGACAAAGCTATGAGGGATGCATCCTGGTGCTCGACGAGGCCAAGGGGGGCGTCGCCACCGCCTGGATGCTGCGCGACATGAAGGAGCGCGGGATCGTGCCGCTGGCGCTGGTGTTCAACCGGGTCAATCCGATCCTCGCGCAAGGCGCCGCCTTTGCCGGGGTCGCGCTGGTCGACCGCTTTGAAGGCGACGTCACCGACCTGATCGGCACCGGCGACACGCTGCGCGTCGACCCGGGCGCGGGGGTCGTGGAGATTTTGAACAGGGATGAATAGCTCGTACAATCGGTCAGCTCAGCGTGAGGACCAGCAATGCCGGACGACGTCGCCATCGAGGCACGCATCCCTACTGAAATGAACGACGCCCTCACCCGGCTCGCAGTGGCTCGCCGGAAACGCAAGTCAACGCTCGTTCGGGAGGCGCTGAGGGAATACATTCTGAGCGAGGAGGCGTTCGCGGCTGCGGTAGAGGAAGGTCGGGCCGCGGTTCGGGCGGGTGACGTCATCGATCACGCCGAAGTGGTCCGTCAAATCGACGCCCTCTTGGCCCGGAAAGCGTGACGGAGGTCCGTTGGTCGCGACCAGCGCTAATTGATTACACCGACATCATTAATCGGATCAGGGAAGATAATCCCCGCGCTGCGGATCGAATCAGAACGCTGATCAAGGATCGATTGGCACTTCTCGCTTCAATGCCGCGCATGGGGCGAATCGGGCGGATCGCCGGCACCCGCGAACTGGTGCTGTCCGGAACGCCGTACGTCGTCATCTATGACCTTCGCAATATGGACGAGCAGATTTACATCCTCCGCGTGTTGCACGGCGCTCGCCGATGGCCTCCACGGTGAGCTTGTCCCCCGACCAGCCGCGCCGTTTCCTTGCCGAACGAACTCGTCTAACCTGCCGAGAAATCCCCGGAACTTGCGGAGAGCAGCGATCATGCCCGGCTTTACCACGCGGCCCGAAATTCGCGGCACGTTCGGGGTTGTCGCGACGACCCATTGGCTGGCGTCCTCGGTGGCGATGGGGGTCCTCGAAAAGGGCGGCAACGCGTTTGACGCGGCGGTGGCGGCGGGGTTCACCCTGCAGGTCGTCGAGCCGCATCTGAACGGGCCGCTCGGCGACGCGCCGATCCTCGCGTACAGCGCCAAAAACCGGCGCTGCGATGTGATCTGCGGCCAGGGCGGAGCGCCCGCGGCGGCGACGATCGCGCATTTCCGCAGCCTCGGGCTCGACCTCATTCCCGGCACCGGTCTCCTCGCCGCCTCGATCCCCGGCGCCTTCGACGCGTGGATGCGGCTATTGCGCGATTACGGGACGATGGCGCTGCCCGAGCTGATCGCCCCGGCGCTGGGCTATGCCGAGAATGGCTACCCGCTGGTCCCGCGCATTCGCGACACGATCATGTCGGTTGCCGACCTCTTTCGCCGCGAGTGGACGAGTTCGGCGGCGGTGTACCTGCCGGGCGGCAACCCGCCGGTCCCCGGGCGTCTCTTCCGCAACCCCGCGCTGGCGGCGACCTACCGCCGGGTGCTCGCCGAGGCGGAAGCGGGCGGGGCGAACCGCGAAGGCCGCATCGACCGGGCGCGCGATGCCTGGTATCGCGGGTTTGTCGCCGAGGCGATCGACCGGTTCTGCCACGGCGAAAAGGTGTTCGATGTCTCCGGCCGGCGCCATAACGGGCTCCTGACCGCCGACGACATGGCGCGGTGGGAAGCCCCGGTCGAGGCGCCGGTGACCTACGATTACCGCGGCTACACATTGGTCAAGGGCGGCCCGTGGAGCCAGGGACCGGTGCTGTTGCAGCAGCTCGCGCTGCTGGCGGGCTTCGACCTCGACGATCTCGACCCGGTCGGGCCCGAGTTCGTCCATCTCGTCACCGAATGCGCCAAGCTCGCCTATGCCGACCGCGAGGCCTGGTACGGCGACCCCGATTTCGTCGATGTGCCGATGGCGACCTTGTTGAGCCCGGCCTACAACGACATGCGGCGCAAGCTGATCACCGAGCGCGCCTCGCTCGAATTGCGCCCGGGCAGCCCGGACGGCCGCGAGCCCTATGTGCTGATCGGCGGCATGGAGGTCGCGGCAGGGGCCGGGGTTGGCGAGCCCACCGTCGGTCCGATTGGCGGAATCGGCGAGCCGACGGTCAGCGAATTGGGGGTCGTCGCCGGCGACACCTGCCATCTCGACATCATCGACCGCTGGGGCAACATGGTCTCGGCAACGCCGAGCGGCGGCTGGCTGCAGAGTTCGCCGGTCATTCCCGCGCTCGGCTTCTGCCTCGGGACCCGGCAGCAGATTTCGTGGCTCGACGAGCGCGCGGCATCAAGCCTGGCGCCGGGCAAGCGGCCGCGCAGCACACTCTCGCCGACCCTCGCATTGAAGGACGGCGAGCCGGCGATGGCGTTCGGCACGCCGGGCGGCGACGGGCAGGACCAATGGTCGACCCAGCTCCTCCTGCATCATCTGCATCACCGAATGAATTTGCAGGAGGCGATCGACTGCCCGGAATTCAACAACGATCACGCACCGAGCTCGTTTTATCCGCGCGGCGCCAATCCGGGCGGTCTCACGCTCGAAGGCCGCTTTCCGGCGGCGACGGCAGAGGCGCTCGCCGAGCGCGGCCATCGCGTGCGGATGGGCGAGACGTGGTCGGGCGGCCGGCTCACCGCCTGCGCCCGCGAAGACACGCCCGAAGGCACCATCTTGAAGGCCGGCGCCAACCCGCGCGGCATGCAGACCTACGCCGTCGGGAGATAGGCGCGGGCTTTGACGAGCGGGCCGGCGCTGCTCTCGGTCGAAGGCCTCTGCGTCGAGTTCGCCACCGAAGCCGGCACCCTGCGCGCCGTCGACGGCATCGACCTCGTGATCGAGCGCGGCGAGACCTTGGCGCTGGTCGGCGAGTCGGGATGCGGCAAGACGATGACCGCGCTGGCGATCATGGGCCTGGTTCCCGAGCCGGCCGGCCGCATCGCCGCGGGCCGCATCGGCTTCGACGGGGTCGATCTGCTATCCCTCACCGCGGCCGAACGGCGCGCCTATCGCGGTTCGAGGATCGCGATGATCTTCCAGGAACCGATGACCTCCTTGAACCCGGCCTTTACGATCGGCGACCAGATCGGCGAGGGGCTGGTGCGGCATCAGGGGCTCAGCCGCCGGGCGGCCCGCGCCGAGGCGATCGAGATGCTGCGCCGGGTGCATGTGCCGGCACCGCAGCAGCGTGCCGACGACTATCCGCACCGCCTCTCTGGCGGGATGCGCCTGCGCGCGATGATCGCGATGGCGCTCGCCTGCGCGCCTTCCCTGTTGATCGCCGACGAACCAACGACCGCGCTCGATGTCACGATCCAGGCCCAGATCCTCGAACTGCTGCGCGAGCTGCGCGAGGCGACCGGGGCCGCGATGCTGTTGATCACCCACGATCTCGGGGTCGTCGCTGAGACCGCCGACCGGGTGGCGGTCATGTATGCCGGCCGGATCGTCGAGGAGGCGCCGGTCGCGCGGCTGTTCGCGGCGCCCCAGCATCCCTATACGATCGGGCTCCTCGGCGCGGTGCCGCGTCTCGCCGGCCGCCGCGATCGGCTGGCGACGATCGAGGGCAATGTGCCCGACCCGCTGCACCTGCCGGCGGGCTGCCGGTTTGCCCCGCGTTGCCCGTTCGCCGAGCCGCGCTGCCATGCCGAGGACCCGGCGCTCCTGGAGCTTGGGCCCGGCCACCGCGCCGCCTGCCTGCGCGCGCCGCTTGACCTGAGCGTGCTCGGCGGGCGTGCGGCATGACCGGGCCGCTCGTCGTCGCAAGCGATCTGGCCAAGCATTTCCCGGTGCGCGATTGGCTCGGCCGGCGCCGCGGCGCGGTCCACGCGGTCGATGGGGTCAGCCTCGCGGTCGGGCGCGGCGAGACCCTGGGCCTGGTCGGCGAGTCGGGGTGCGGGAAATCGACGCTCGGGCGGGTGCTGTTGCGGCTGATCGAGCCGGACAGCGGCGCCCTTCATTTCGACGGGCGCGATGTCCGCGCAATGGGGGGCGAGGCGCTCCGCCATCTGCGGGCCGAGATGCAGATGGTCTTCCAGGACCCCTACGGCTCGCTCAACCCGCGGATGACGATCGGCGACGCGATCCTGGAGCCGATGGCGCTGCACGCGGTCGGCGAGCCGGCGGCGCGCCAGGGTCGGCTCGCCGAATTGCTGACCCTGGTCGGGCTGCAGCCGCAGCATGCGCGGCGCTATCCGCACGAATTCTCCGGCGGTCAGCGCCAGCGTATCGGCATCGCCCGCGCGCTCGCCGCCAACCCCAAATTCCTTGTCTGCGACGAGCCGGTCTCCGCTCTCGATGTGTCGATCCAGGCGCAGATCATCAATCTGTTGCAGGCCCTGAAGGCGCGTCTCGGCCTGAGCCTATTGTTTGTCGCGCATGATC
>DATCQF010000498.1:0-3112 GCA_036569735.1 Allostellaceae bacterium
GGAGGCTGACGAGCCACAGCCCGGCGACCACCACCAGCACGAGATCAGGCCGCCCGGCATCGATCAGCATCCCGTAGGGCACCGGCATGATCGCGCCGCCCAGCGACATCCCGGCGCTGACAAAGCCGAACACCTTGCCGATCTGCCCCGGCGGCGCGGCGTCCTTGACCATGACGTCGCGCGGGGTGCGGCTGGCGCCGATCGCGAGCCCGCCGACAAACATCATCGCGACCGTCGCCAGCTGCACCATCGGAACGAGGTCGACCCACAGCAACAAGGCGGCGCCGATCACCGTCAGCACCACGACAAAGCCGAGATGGCGCTCGGTGCGGTCGGCCACCCAGCCGCCGATGAGCACGCCGCTCATCGTGCCGACCATGTAGAAGGTCAGCGCCGATGCGGCCGATTCGAGGCTGAGGCCGCGGGTGCTGTGCAATACCGTGATCAGCCAGGACTGGATGCCTGCCCCGGCCATCGACGACACCATGAAAAACCCGAAGAACAACAGGATCGAGCGGGAAAACAGCTGGCGGACATCGGCCCGGAGTCCGGGCTTCGAGTGGTGCGGCTCGCGCTTTTGCTCAACGAGGATGCGGCTCTGCCACAGGATCGACAGGACGACCGGCAGCCCCATCATGCCGACCAGCAACAACGTGTGGCGCCACCCGATCAACAGCATCAAGGCGGCGGTGACCGGCGGCGCGGCGGCAAACCCGACATGCCCGACAAAGGTGTGCAGCGCGAACGAGCGGCCGATGCGGGCGCGGTTGACCGAGCCGGCGAGGATCGCGTAATCGGCCGGGTGGATGACCGAGTTGCCGAGCCCGGACAGCATCGCCAACAGCGCGATCTGCCAATAGGCGGTGGCCAGACCCATCGCCGCGATCGACAGCGTCATCAGGAGCGTGCCGCCGACAAGAAAGCGGCGCGCGCCGTAATGGTCGACGAGAAAGCCGACCGGCGCCTGGACCACCGCCGTGGTGCCGGACATCAGCGCCATCGCCAATCCGAGCTCGGCAAAGGAAACCCCGAACGCCGGCTGCCACGCGATGAACATCGGCGGTAGGCACAGCTGATAGTAGTGCGACAGGAAATGGCCGCTCCCGATCAGCGTGTTGACCCGGGCATCCGGTCCGAACTTGGGCACTCCGAGCATCCCGCAACGGCCTCGCGAATCGGTGCACAACGACTGATCATTCTAATCGGATGCAGCGGCCCGCGGAAACGCATCCTCGGCAGGGTTGCGTTGATCGGCCGGCATGTGCGATTTCGGCCACCGCGCGGCCCGGATCTTGCCGGGCGGACAGAACCTTGTCGCCAGGACGGTAATCGACATGCACCTATCCGGGGCAAACGGTAAGATTAGCCGATGATCGTCCGACTCCTTCGCCGCGCCGCGCTCGTGCTGATCCTTGCCCTGGCATCGCTGCCGGTGCGGGCCGAGGATCTGGCGGCGGTGGTTGGGGGGCTCGCCGGCGACGGCTTTGCCGCCAAGGAAAAAGCCATCGTCGCGCTCGGCAAGCTCGGCGACCCGCGCGCCGTCCCGATCCTGCAGGCGATGAGCGACGATCGGCTGCGCCGGGCGCCGGACGGCCGCGTCGTCATCGTGACGCAAGCCGGCGGCACGACGCGGCTGACCGACGCCGCGAGCGGCGAGGCACTGCGCGACGTCGCGCCCGACAGCCTCGACCGGATCATCGTCAACAACCGGCTGCGCGGCCAGATCGAGGCGGCGCTCGGCGGGCTGGGGTTGTTCAGCCCCGACCCCGCGGTGCGTCTCGCCGCCGCGCAGGATGCGCTGAAGCACCCTTCGGCCGATGCCGCCGCGCTCCTCGAAAAGGCGATGGCCGCCGAAGGGGATGTCGAGATCGGCGCGGCGATGCGGCGCAGCCTCTTCGCGGTGCACCTGTTCGCCGGCAGCACGCAGGAGCGGCTGGCGGCGATCCGCGCCCTCGCCGGCACCACCGATCCGCAGGTCAAGAACCTCCTCGACGAGTTGCGCGGCAAGCCCGATCTCGGCCCCGAACTGACGAAGGCGGTCGAGGATGCCCTGCGATCGATCGACAACCGCCTGCGCCTCACCGGGCTTGCCGCCAATCTGTTCGAGGGGATCAGCCTCGGCAGCGTGCTGCTGCTCGCCGCGATCGGGCTCGCCATCACCTTCGGGGTGATGGGCGTCATCAACATGGCGCATGGCGAGATGATCATGCTCGGCGCCTATTGCGCCTATGTCTGCCAGGAGGCGTTTGTCGCCTTCCTGCCGCCGGGCTGGATCGGCGCCTATCTGGTCGTCGCGGTGCCGGTCGCCTTCGTCTTTGCCGGCACGGTCGGGATCGTCCTCGAACGGACCGTCATCCGCTTTCTCTACGGCCGGCCGCTCGAGACCCTGCTGGCGACCTGGGGGGTCAGCCTCATCCTGCAGCAGGCGGTGCGTTCGGTGTTCGGCGCGCCCAACAAGGCCGTGTCCAACCCGGGCTGGATGACCGGCGGGTTCGACGTCCTCGGCGGGTTCAGCGTGACCTGGAACCGGCTCTACATCATCGTCTTCTGCTTTGTCGTCTTGGGTGGGCTCGCGCTGATCCTCAACCGGACGAGCTTTGGCCTGCACATGCGCGCGGTGACGCAGAACCGCGACATGGCGGCGGTGATGGGCATCCGCACCGCGCGCATCGACGCCCTGACCTTTGGCTTGGGGTCGGGGATTGCCGGGATGGCCGGGGTGGCGCTGAGCCAGATCGGCAATGTCAGCCCCAATCTCGGCACGATCTACATCGTCGACAGTTTTCTCGTGGTGGTCTTCGGCGGGGTCGGCAACCTGATGGGCACCCTCGTTGGCGCGCTGTCGTTGGGGATCGTCAACAAGTTCCTCGAACCGGTCGCCGGGGCGATTCTCGGCAAGATCGTCGTCCTGGCGGCGATCATCCTCTTCATCCAGTGGCGCCCGCGCGGGTTGTTCGCGCTCAAGGGCCGCACCGCCGACGCGGAGGGCTGAGGATCGTGACGATCGGCTGGATCAACGCCCTGCGTCCTTCGAGACGCCCGCTGCACGGGCTCCTCAGGATGAGGTTCTTTCTGAATGCCATCGAATATTTATCCTCATCCTGAGGAGGCG
>DATCQF010000499.1:0-11940 GCA_036569735.1 Allostellaceae bacterium
CGCCGCCGCACTCGGCTTTGTCGGGATTTATGTGAAGGACGAGTTCGGCGGCAGCGGCCTGACGAGGCTCGACGCGACGATCATCTTCGAGGAACTGGCCGCCGCCTGCGTCTCGACCGCCGCCTACCTCTCGATCCACAACATGGCGGCGTGGATGATCGACCGCTTCGGCGACGCGGCGCAGCGCGCGCGCTTCCTGCCCCGCCTGATGAATATGGAGCATTTCGCCAGCTATTGCCTGACGGAGCCCGGCAGCGGGTCGGATGCCGCGGCGCTCGCCACCACCGCGCGGCGCGACGGCGACGACTATGTGCTGAACGGTTCGAAGGCGTTCATCTCGGGCGGCGGGCGCAGCGACATCTACCTGGTGATGGTGCGCACCGGCGCGCCCGGCCCCAAGGGCATCTCCTGCCTCGTCGTCGAGAACGGCACCCCCGGCCTTTCTTTCGGCAGGCCGGAGAAAAAGCTCGGCTGGCACACCCAGCCGACCGCGATGGTCATTTTCGATGATTGCCGGGTGCCCGCCCTCAACCGCCTCGGCGCCGAGGGCGAGGGGTTCGCCATCGCGATGATGGGGCTCGACGGCGGGCGACTCAATATCGGCGCGTGCTCATTGGGCGGCGCCCGCGCGTGCTTCGAGGCGGCGCGCGGCTACATGCTGGAGCGCCGCCAGTTCGGATCACGCCTCGCCGATTTCCAGGCATTGCAGTTCAAGCTCGCCGACATGGCGACCGAACTCGACGCCGCCCGCCTCCTCCTGCGCCGCGCCGCGGCCAGCCTCGACAAGGGCGACCCCGACGCCACCCTCCATTGCGCGATGGCCAAACGCCTCGCCACCGATGCCGGGTTCCACGTCGCGAACGAGGCCCTGCAGCTGCATGGCGGCTACGGCTACCTCAAGGACTTCCCGATCGAGCGCCACCTGCGCGACGTCCGCGTCCACCAGATCCTCGAAGGCACCAACGAAATAATGCGCGTCATCATCGCAAGGCGGTTGTTGCGGCAATGAGCGCCCGATGGGCGTTTAGGCCGGCTGCACGACAACCGACATATGGCCGGTGGTTTGTGAAGGGGCGGGCCTGACGGTGACCTCGACATCCTGGCCAAGGATGGTCAGAAACTCCATCAGCCGGCCGACCGAAACCGAAACCGGCCGGCACCGCATCAGCGCGGAAACCTGCGATTGTGTCGTGCCAAGCAGTTCGGCGGCCTGGGTCTGGGTCAGACCGCGCCCTCTGATCAACCGGTAGATCTGCACAGTCAGATGGGCCTTCAGCAATTCCTGCTCGGAATTCGGCAGACCGAGATCGGCGAACAAATTGCCGCTACTCTCTTCGTGGTCGTCGCTCATCTCGGGTCCTCCTAACCCATATCCTTGTGCAGCCGCTCGGCTCGTTTCAACCGGTCGCGGATCAATTCGATCTCGCGCTTGGGCGTGGGCACTCCGCGCTTCGACTTCTTCTGGAACGCGTGAAGCACGTAGACCTTGCTCGCGAAGCGACGGTATAAACCGCACGGTAGGTGTTGCCGTCATGGTCATCGATCAGCTCGAGCACCCCGGCACTCCCGAATCCTCTGAGGGGCTTCGCCTCGGGTGGCATTTCGCCCAGTTGGGCCGCGTAGAGTGCAACACCAAAGGTGCGCCGCACCATAATCGGAAAATCCCGCAGGTCTCTGCGGCTCGACCCGATCCAAACAAGCTCCCGAGGCGCGGGATCATTCATTATCTGGATATATAGAAAATCATATGGTGAATCCAGCGCTGGTCATCGCTGGCCGCGCTGCTGCCTCCGGCACAGCAGGATGGACGATCCGCGGGTGCCGGGCGCATATTCGTGGTATCCCATCGCCCAGCGAGGAGCGCCCTCATGTCCGTGCACGATGTCGAGTTTGAGCGTCCCGCCCTCTGGCCGTCGAACGGGATCAGCGAGGTGCCGTTCCGGCTCTATACCGATCCCGAGCAGTACGCGCTCGAGCAGGAGCGGATCTTCAAGGGGCCGACGTGGAACTATCTGTGCCTGGCGGCCGAGATACCCGGGCCGGGCGACTGGGTCGCCACCACGGTCGGCGAGGTTGCGATCATCGTCGTGCGCGGCGCGGACGGGAGGGTCAACGCCTTTGTCAACCGCTGCGCCCATCGCGGCAATTTGCTGTGCCTGACCCAGAAGGGCCACGGCAAGGAGATCACCTGCATCTATCACGGCTGGAGCTATGACCTCGAGGGCAAGCTGACCGGGGTCGCCTTCGAGCGCGGGGTGAAGCGCCAGGGCGGCATGCCGCCTGAGTTCAGGAAGGACGACCACCACCTGCAGCGGCTGCAGGTCGCGGAATTGTCGGGCCTCGTGTTCGGCTCGTTCGATGCGGACGTCCCCGATCTCGAAACCTACCTCGGGCCGGTGGTGACCGGCGGCATCCGCCGCGTGATGAACCGTCCGGCGAAGATCATCGGGCGCAGCACCCAGGTCCTGCCGAACAACTGGAAGCTCTATTTCGAGAACACCAAGGACACCTACCACGCCTCGATCCTGCACGCCTTTCTGACGACCTTCCGCATCAATCGCCTGAGCCAGGCCGGCGGGATCAACATCGACGAGAGCGGCGGCAACCATTTCAGCTATGCCAAGCTCGACTACGCCGCCGAGGACGCCGAATACAAGGCGGCGGCGCTGCGCTCCGACACCGACCTCAAGCTGGCCGACAATTCGATCATCGAATCGGTCGACGAGTACGGCGATTCGATCTCGGTGCAGATCCTGACGGTGTTCCCCAACCTGGTGTTGCAACAGATTCGCAACACGATCGCGGTGCGCGTCGTCCGCCCGCGCGGGGTCGAGCGCACCGATCTCGAATGGGTCCATCTCGGGTTCGAGGGCGACGACGAGACGATGACCGAGCGCCGCCTGCGCCAGGGCAATCTGGTCGGCGCCGCCGGGTATATCTCGCTCGAGGACGGCTGCGTCGGCGGGTTTGTCCAGCGCGCCCTCAACTACAACGACGACGACAGCGGCGTTGTAATGATGGGCGGGCACGACGCCGAGTCGCAGACTTTCCGCGCCAGCGAGGCGGCGATCCGCGGGTTCTGGAAGAAATACCGCGCGCTGACCGGCACCTGAGCCGGGACGCAGCTTGTATGGACGAGACAGCGCTGCGGCTCGGTGTGGGCGAGCTGATCGCCGCCTATGTCGATTGCATCGACGACGACCGGCTCGAGGAATGGCCGGATTTCTTTGTCGAGAATTGCCGCTACCTGATCACCAGCCGGGAAAGCCACGCGGCGGGGCTGCGCCACGGCATCATCTATGCCGCCTCGCGCGGGATGCTGCTCGACCGGGTGATGGCGTTGCGCCGCGCCAACATCTTTGAGGCGCAGCGCTACCGTCACATCGTCGGCCCCGTTCGCATCGACAGGGTCGAGGGCGGGGTCGCCGAGACGCGCTGCAACTTCCTCGCGGTGCGCATCATGCACGGTGGCGAAACGCAGCTCTTCGCCACCGGCCGCTATCTCGACCGCATCGACGTCGGCGCCGCGCCCTTCCGCTTCATCGAGCGCACAATCGTCCTCGACAGCCAGAAGATCGACACGCTCTTGGTCATCCCGCTGTAGCTCCTGAAGCTCCCAACACGTTCGTGGCCGGGCTTGGCCCGGCCATCCACGAGACACCCGGGATAGCTGTCCGGAGGAGCCCGAGATGGCCAGCGGTTGGGTGTACTTCATGACCAGCCGGCCAAACGGGATCCTATATGTCGGTGTCACGGACAATTTGCCGCGTCGGGTTTGGCAACATCGCGAAGGCGTGGCCGACGGTTTCACAAAACGGTACGGCCTAAAGCGTCTCGTCTATTTTGAGCATTATGACGATATCCGGGACGGGCGGCAGCGTGAGCAGAACATCAAGCACTATAGGAGATCCTGGAAGATCAGGCTGATATTGCTTAATAATCCGAACTGGGTCGATTTATACGACCAGTTGGCCTGATCTCGTGGATGGCCGGGCCAAGCCCGCCCACGAACGATTGGGGTTGTGGTTCTAAATGCCTGATTCCGATGACATATTGTTCGGCCGCGAGGGCGGGGTTGGCACGGTCACCCTCAACCGGCCGCAGGCGCTGAACGCGTTCACCCTCGGAATGTACCGGCGCTTCGACCCGGTGCTGCGCGGGTGGGCCGACGATCCCGGTGTTCATGCCGTCCTGGTCCGCGGCGCCGGCGAGCGCGCGTTCTGCGCCGGGGGCGATGTTCGCGCGATCGCCGAGGCCGGGCGCGGCATCGCCGGCGACCCGGCGCTGACCAGCATCTTCTTCGCCGAGGAATACCAGCTGATCCGCCGTATCCACCGCTTTAGGAAGCCGTATCTGGCGATCATCGACGGGATCACGATGGGCGGCGGCGCCGGGGTGTCGGTCAATGGCGCCTGGCGCATCGCGACCGAGCGCACCTTGCTCGCGATGCCGGAGACCGGGATCGGGCTCTTTCCCGATGTCGGCGCGACCCGGTTCCTCAACCTGGCCCCCGGACATGTCGGACGCTATCTCGCGCTGACCGGGGCGCGGCTCGGACCGGCCGATTCGCTCTATTGCGGCTTCGCCACAAATTTCGTGCCGCGCGAGCTTGTGCCGGCGCTGGTCGAGGCGCTTGGGCACGTGGCGTGGCGGCCGGGCGAGGAGCACGCGCAGATCGAAGGAGCGCTCGCCGCCGTCATCGGCGATCCCGGCACCCCGCCGCTCGCCGCACGCCGCGCCGCGATCGACCGCTGTTTTGCGCCCGACACGGTCGAGGCGGTGCTCGACGAGCTCGCCCGTGAAGCCGCCTCAGGGGGCGCCGACAGCGAATGGGCGGCAGAGACCCAGGCCGGCCTCCTCAAGAAATCGCCGACCAGCCTCAAGATCACGCTGCGCCAACTGACCCTTGGGGCGGGCTATGACATCGAGGCGGCGCTCACCCTCGAACACCGGCTGACCCAGCATTTCATGCAGGGCCACGATTTCTACGAGGGGGTGCGCGCCGCGCTGATCGACAAGGACCAGAAGCCGATCTGGCATCCGGCGACGCTGGCCGAGGTAACCGAGACGATCGTCGATGGCTATTTCGCGCCGCTCGGGCCGGGCGAGCTGCGATTCGATTGAACCCGATTGGCTTGAAACAATATTTCACAATGAGGCGGTGAGGCAGTGAGACAACGCCGGAACAAATATCCCTGTGTCTCATTGCCTCACCGCCTCATTGTGAATTGAACTGCGCTTCGCGCAAGGGAAGGAGTCACAGCCATGGCGACGATCGGCTTTATCGGGCTCGGCAACATGGGCGCGCCGATGGCGGGCAACCTCCTCAAGGCGCAGCATCGCATCGCCGGCTACGACGTCGTCGCCGAGGCTCGCGCGGCGCTGGCCGAGAAGGGCGGGCATGCCGCCGCCGGTATCGCGGAAGCCGCCGCGGCCGGCGACATCGTCATCACGATGCTGCCGGCCGGGCCGCAGGTGCGCGCGGTCTATCTCGGGCCCGACGGGATCATCGCCCATGCCCGGCCCGGCGCCCTCCTGATCGACTGCTCGACGATCGATGTCGAAACCGCGCGGCTGGTCGCCGCCGCGGCGGAGGCGAAGGGCCTCGAGATGCTCGACGCGCCGGTCTCGGGCGGGGTCATCGGCGCCGAGGCGGCGACCCTCACCTTCATGGTCGGGGGCGAGGACGCCGCCTTCGCGCGCGGCGAATCGGTGCTGCGCGCAATGGGGCGCACGATCGTCCATGCCGGTCCCGCCGGCAGCGGCCAGACCGCCAAGATCTGCAACAACATGATCCTCGGCGCCTCGATGATCGCGGTGTGCGAGGGCTTCGCGCTCGCCGAAAAGCTCGGGCTGCCGGCCCAGACATTGTTCGACATCTGCAGCAAATCGACGAGCCAGTGCTGGGCGATGACCGGCTATTGCCCGGTGCCGGGGCCGGTGCCGGCGGCGCCCTCGAACCGCGGCTACGCGGCCGGGTTCACCGCGGCAAACATGCTGAAGGACCTGCGCCTCGCGCAGCAGGCCGCCGGTGCGACGGCAGCGGTGACGCCGCTTGGCGCGGCAGCGGCCAACCTATACCAGCTATATGTTGACAGCGGAGGCGGCGCGTTCGATTTTTCTGGTATCATGCAGTTCCTGCGCCGCCCTGATCCTGCGAAATGACAACCAAATTTTAACGAAACTAATGTTAACTCCTCCTTCAAGGTCGCCAGACGAGGCTGTGATGACGAATGGGTATCTCGAGGTGATTTCGCTGGTCGAGCGGCTTCACCGGCATTTTCTGGAAGTCGTAAAGCTCGAGCTCGACGGGCTCGGCATTCACGACATCAACAACGTGCAAGGCCTGATGCTGTTCAACATTGGCGATGCGGAGATGACCGTCGGCGAGTTGACGCTGCGCGGCTGTTATCTTGGCTCGAACGTGTCCTACAACGTCAAGAAGATGGTCGAGAACGACTATCTCGTGCAGGAGCGCTCGGTGCACGACCGGCGCTCGATCCACGTCCGGCTCACCGAGAAGGGGCGCGCCCTGTGCGAGCGGCTGACCGTCATGCATCGGCGGCACATCGAGATGCTGACCCAGACCGCGGTCACCGACGAGAATTTGCAGGAGGTCATCGTGACGCTGCGCCGGCTCGAGCGCTTCTGGGTCCGCGCGGGCGATCTCGTGCAGCGGCCGGGGCAATTCGCCGCCGCCTGATTTTTCGGGTGGCATTTCGGGTGCCATCTTTTTAGGTGACGTGGGGGTAGCGGGCTGCGACTCTGGTCGCAGTCATTTGCGGAGTCCCCCATGCCTTCTTCACCTCCCGCCCTGGCCGCGCTGGCCTCTGGTCTGAGCGCCGCCGGCAAACTTGACCGCAGCGATATCGAGGCGCTCGCCGGCATTGGCGTGCGCACGATCGTCAACAACCGCCCGGACGACGAAGACCCCGGCCAGCTCCCCGCCGCCGAGGCGCGCCGCATCGCGCAATCGCACGGCATCGCCTATCACCACATCCCGGTCACCGCGGCGACCCTGTCGCGCGCCGATGTCGACGCGTTCGCCGCGGTGCTGGCGAACGCCGCGCAGCCGATCGTCATCCATTGCCGCAGCGGCACCCGCTCGACGCTTCTCTGGGCGCTGACCCGCTTGGGCGAGGGCGCCGACCCCGCCCTATTGGTCGCCGAAGCGGCGCGCCATGGCATCGACATCGCGGCACTGCCGGTTATCGCCGCCCGGCTAGGCTGAGTCCTCCTTCGGTAAGCGCCTTCGGCAGGGAAAGGGCCGGCGTGGCGATGGAGCCGCGATGGGTGCCGATCGAGGCGGTCATCGCGTTCAACCAGGCAGCGGTCGAGCAATCCGGCGAGCCGCACGAGTTGCGCGACCGCAAAGCGCTGCAAGATGCGCTGGCGCATCCCTGGAATGTCTGGGTCTATTTCATGGACCGGGACATCGCGGTGCTGGCGGCGCGGCTCTATACCGGCCTCGCCCATGCGCGCGCCTTCGCCGCGGGCAACAAGCGCACCGCCTTCCGCGCGGCGGTCGCGTTTGTCGAGGCCAACGGCTACGACTTCACGATGCCCGAGCAGCCTCACCCGATCGACCGGCTGCTCGGCCATTTCGACGGCAGGCTCGGGCAGTCCGGCGTCGTCGAGTGGTTCCGTCTGTGGATGACCCCACGCTGAACGCCAACTGGAGGAGGCCGCCGATGACCAATGTTCGCAATGTTGCCCGCGAGAAGCTCGACAACGGCCAGCTGTCGCTCGGCGTCGGGATCCGGATGACGCGCAGCGTCGAGATCGCCAAGGCGATGGCGGTGGCCGGGTTCGATTGGCTGTTTCTCGATATGGAGCACGGCGTGATGTCGCTGGAAGCCTGCGCCCAGATCTCCACGGCGGCGCTCGACGCCGGCATCGCCCCCATCGCGCGCGTGCCGAGCGGCGAATACGCGATCGCCACGCGGGCGCTCGACAACGGCGCGCTCGGCATCGTCATCCCGCATGTCGATACCGCGGCCGAGGCGCGCGAGGTGGTGAACCGGCTGAAATACCCGCCGATCGGGCACCGCTCGATGGGCGGGATCGGGCCGCATTACGGGCTGCGCTCGGCGAGCACCGGCGAGGCGGCGCAGGCGCTCAACGCCGCCAACCTCACAATCGTCATGCTGGAGACGCCGACCGCGATCGCCAACGCCGGGGAAATCGCCGCGGTCCCGGGGGTCGACGTCCTCCTGATCGGCACCAACGATCTGTGCGCCGAAATGGGCATCCCCGGCGATTTCGGCAACGACCGGGTGGCCGAGGCGTACGGCGCGATGATCGCGGCCGCGAAGAAGCACAAGAAGTTTCCGGGGATGGCCGGGATCTACAACGAGGCGATCATGCCGCGCTATATCGAGATGGGCGCGCGCTTCATCCTGTCGGGCCAGGACGGCGCCTTTGTAATGGCCGGCGCAACCCAGCGCACCGGCTTCCTGCGCAAGACTTTTCCAGGGGCGGGCTGACCATCCGGGCGTCGGGGCCGCGCCCTGACCCGAGCAGCGGTTTTACCCGGGCTTCGGGCAAACGGCGGAGCGTGCGTCCGAGACAGCGCTAATGCGCGAAGCCGAAGAGGGCCTGGGCGTTGTGGTTGAGGATCTTGTCGAGGTCGGCTGGGGGCAGGCCAAGCCGCGAGATATAGGCGAAGGTCTCCTTGTAGGCCTCGTAATCCTGCAGCACCGGGTAGTCGCTGCCGGTCACCAGGTGGCCCGCGCCGAAGGCTTCGTAGGCGCACATGAAGGCCGCCTTCGAGCCGTAGCACACGGTGTCGTAATAGATCCCCCTTGCGGTGACGCTCGGCGCCTCGGCGAGGCCCGGGTGGTCGCGCTGGCCCTGCTTGTCGAGCCGGTTGAGCAGCATCGGGATGGGCCCGCCCAAATGCGGCACGATGAACTTGATGTTGGGATAGCGGTGCGGGATCTGCCGGGCGATCAGGTGCAGCACAAATGTCGCGTCTTCGAGCGAGGTGCCGACCGCGGCGGTGTAGTTGTAGTCGGTGATGAACGGCGAACAGATGCCGGTGACCGCGGGATGGACGAAGAGAACCGCGCCGCGCCGGTTCATCTCTGCATAGATCGGCTCGAACTCGACTTCGGCGACCGAGCGATTGAAGCAGGAGATGTTCATGTTGACCCCGACGCAGCCGAGCTGATCCAGGCCGCGCTCCATCTCCTTTAGCGCGGCGTCGATATGCGGCAACGGCAGCATCACGTAGGAGGCGATGCGGGTCGGGTAGCGGTGCGCCAGATCGGCGTAGCCGTCGTTGAGCAATTGCGCGGCGCGGATACCCTCGGCCTCGTCCGGCAAATAAGGTGGCCGATGCGGCGACAGCACCTGCTTTTCGACGCCGGCCGCGTCCATCAATTCGAGCCGGCCCTCGATATCGCCGATCGAATCCGACACCGGATGCCTGGCGATCCCCGCTTTGACCGGCGACCCGACGCGCGGTCCGAACCGGTCGCCCATGAAGTCGCTGAAGGCCTGCGGGATGTAGTGGGCGTGCACATCACAGATCATCGGGCACCTCCTCCCAGCCTGTCGCGCCTCAGGCGTCGGCCTCCTGGCGCAGCCAGGTGCGGAAGGCCCTGATCTTGGGCCGGTCGAGCGCGCCCGGCGCGGTCACGATGTAATAGGCGAAGAGATCGGGCAGCGCCAACGAGAAGAGGCGCACGAGGCGCCCGGCGGCGAGATCGGCGGCGGCGATCGTGCTGTAGGCGAGCACCACCCCGTGACCGGCGAGCGCGGCTTCGAGCGCCATGTACCCGAAGCTGAAGGTGAGCCCCGATGCCGGCGGGATGCCGTCGACGCCGGCCGCCTTCAGCCACATCGCCCAGGTCGGCGCCAGCGGGTCTCGGTCGACCGCCTGGTCGTGGATCAGCGCGTGGTGCCGCAGATCGTCGGGGACGCGCAGCGCCGGTCCGGTTTCGAGGAGTCGCGGGCTGCACGCCGGAAACACCTCGTTCTGCAACAGCAGCTCGACGTCGAGCCCGGGGTAACGCCCGGTGCCGTAGCGGATCGCGAGGTCGAAATCGCCTTTGGTCAGATCGACGACATCGTCCGAGGTGGATATCCGCACATCGATGTCGGGGTGCTGCGCCTGAAAGCGGTGCAGCCGCAACACGAGCCACTTCGCGGCGATCGAGGGCGAGGCGGTGACGGTCAGCGTCCCGGTGTCGTTGTGCGCCCGCAGCCGGCGGACCGAGGCCTGAATCCCGGCAAATGCGTCCGACAGTCCGGGCAGCAGCACGCGGGCCGACGCGGTCAGCTCGATCGAGCGATTGAGGCGATGGAAGAGCCGCACCCCGAGATCCTCTTCGAGCGCATGGATCTGATGGCTGATCGCGGCGGGGGTGACGTTGAGCTCGGCGGCGGCCTTGCCGAAGCTGCGCAGCCGGGCGGTTGCTTCGAACGCACGAAGCGCGCTCAAGGGCGGCAGATGTCCGTTCATCGAGATGAGATTTTCTAATGTCAGTGCTGAGAAAGTCTCGTTTGTACGAGCTTAGCATGAGGTCCAATTTATGCCCAAGACGCTTCTCGGCACAATGGTTTTACCCGCCGAAAAGTTTAGGAGAACTCACATGACAGCAATTCACTTACAGCCCTGTCGCGACCAACCGGTCGAGCTTCGCCACGGCGCAGCACTCGAGGCGCTGAGCGATGCCACCGATTGGGCGCTCGCGACGTTGCGCGAATGGGGCCGGCGCAGCCGTGAGCGGGCGCAGCTCGCCACGCTCGACGACCGCATGCTTCGCGACATCGGTCTTTCCCGCGCCGACCGCGAATTTCTCGCCAACAAGCCGTTCTGGAGGGAGTGATGACCATGACCGCGATCAACGAAGCGCCGACCGGCGCGCGCAACCAGCAGCATGCGGGGATTTGGCACCGCACGACGCACGCTCTCGGCAAACTGTGGGCAAAGATGATAGCATTGCCCGAAGCACCCTCGGCTGCGGCCCGGCGTAAGGCGCCACCGCCGGAATATTTCAGGTTCCCGCCGTTCTAGCCCCGCTTCTCCACGGAGGATCCACGATGAGCAACATCGACAGCCTGCCCTACGTCGAGGCCGAACTGAACTATCTGGCGCCGATGAGCGAGCGTCCGCGCTATTACGCCTTTGAGCCGCAGCCCGGCGAGCCGCGCTCCAACCTCGAGCCCGAGCCGCACCAGGTGCGCATCCACACGCTCCGACCGATCGCGGGCGAACTCGGGCTTGACGTCCAGGGCTTTGCGCTGAAGGAGCAGCGCAGCGCGGTGCAGGATTTCTGGGACGACGAGGAGGTTCGCCGGGTCTACTACCCGGAGGCCGAGCGCTTTCTCATGGACGTGACCGGGGCCAGCCGCATCTTCATCTTCGACCATCTGCAGCGCCGCCGGGTGCCCGGGCAAGAGGACCGCTCGAGGAGCGGCCCGCGCCAGCCGGCGACCCGGGTGCATGTCGACCACACCGCCCGCTCCGGTCCGCAACGGGTGCGCGACCTGATGGGCGAGGAGGCCGAGGAACTCCTGAAGGGCCGGGTCCAGGTGATCAACATGTGGCGTCCGATCAGGGGCCCCTTGCGCGACGCGCCCTTGGCGGTATGCGACTCGCGGACCGTCGCGCCCGACGATCTCGTCCCCTCGGATCTGGTGTACCGCGACCGCACCGGCGAGACCTATTCGGTGCGCTACAACCCGGCGCATCGCTGGTTCTACGTGCCGGAGATGCAGCGGGACGAAGCCCTCTTGCTGAAGATCGCCGATACCAAGACCGACATCTCGGCGCGCTTCATGCCGCACACCGCCTTTACCGACCCGACAACGCCGCCCGACGCCTTCCCGCGCGAAAGCATCGAGCTGCGCACCCTGGTGTTCCACCCGGCGTAAGCGCTTAACCGTCACCCCTGCCCGCTTCCCTCCCCTGCTTGCGGGGGAGGGTTAGGG
>DATCQF010000500.1:0-1825 GCA_036569735.1 Allostellaceae bacterium
ACCCCAACCTGTCGAACTACACGCGCGACATCTACCAGATGCCCGGGGTCGCCGAGACCGTCGATTTTCCCCGCATCAAGCTCGGCTATTACGGCGGCATGCGCCATCTCAACAACGGCATCCTGCCATTGGGGCCCGACCTAGACTTTTCGGCGCCCCACGACCGCGCCCGGTTCGGCTAGCGCCAATCAGCTGCGCATCGCGACGCAATTTCCGCCGGCGGCGTGGATGCGGCTGCACAGCGCCTCGGCGACCTGGCGCGAGGCGGCCGGCAGGCGGATCTGGTAGAACCGTCGCGTGCCGCGGCTGCGCAGCAGCCGGCCGATGATCATCGGGCGCATCTCGCCGATGATCGCGGCGTAGCGCTGCCCGTGGCGCTGGAAGGCGGCGAGCGCCCGCGCCTTCGAGAAATTGCCGGCGAGCTGCACTCCCCACGGCGCCAGCGGCGCAAAACCCAATTCGTCGTCGATGCCGTCGCCGCGATCGCGGCGCAGCTCGGCGGTCAACCCGACGCAGGATTGCGATAGGGTGGGCTCGGGGTCGAAATCGGCCGGTTGCAGCAGGCTGCCACTGACCGCCTCGGCGCCGTCCTCGGTGACGAAGCGGACATAGGCCCGCGTCTCCGCCGGCAATTGGCCCTGCCCCTGGAGCCAGCTCGCGACCCGCCCCGGTCCGGCGTTATAGGCGGCGGCGGCAACCCCCAGGCCGCCAAACTGTCGCCGCAGGTCGGCGAGCAGCCGGGCCGCCTCGGGGATCGCCTGCTCGGGGTCGAAGGGGTCGGCGAGACCGCGTTCGCGCGCGGTCTGCGGCATGAATTGCGCGATGCCCTCGGCGCCGGCCGGGCTGACGACACCGGCGCGAAAGCTGCTCTCGCGCCACACGACCCGGGTGAGGAAGGCGACCGGCAGACGATTTTCCCGGGCAGCACTCTCGATCAGCCGGCAGACCGCATGGTCGAGCGGCTCGAGCGCGCCCCTCGGCTGGACCGCGGCGACGGCGAGCCCGACCGGGAACAGGGTCATGAACACGCCAAGCAGCGCGGCAAAAAACCGGGCCGAGATCATCATGTCGTTTTAGCCAACGCACGGCCTCGCTCGTTCACGCGCCATAAATGCACGCGCCATAAATGGTCGCGGCGCCCGCCCGGTCCAGGGCGCCCTACCTTGTTGCCAGCCTGCCGCCGCCCTGTGCTACGCTCGCGATGTCGCAAACCGGTGCACGGAGAACAGATATGTCAGTCCGGCTCGTCATCAACATCACCGCGGTACCGGGAAAGGGCGCCGAGCTGGCGCGGGCCATGAAGGCGCGCTGCGAGGAAAGCGCGAAGGACGCCGGCTGCGAGCAGTTCGAGGTCTTCCAGAGCGCCCTCAACCCCGACAGGCTGGCCCTCCTCGAACGCTGGAGCAGCCAGGCCGCGCTCGACGCCCATGCCCAGCTGAACCGCGCGCGGCCACCGCTGCCGCCCGGCCTGCGGCAGGGCGACGGCGAGCGCGAGGACTACGAGTACAACCGGGTGCGCTAAAGGGCGGGCCTCGCCGCTACTCTATCACCTCGTCGGCAATTGCCAGGAGGCTTGGCGACAGCTCGAGGCCGAGCGCGTCCGCGGCCTTTTTCCCGACGACGCACTCGAATTTGCCCGGCTGCTGCACCGGAAGCTCGGCGGGCTTTGCCCCCTTGAGAATGCGGTCGAGGTACCCCGCCGACCGGCGGAAGATGTCCGCCGTATCCGGGCCGTACGACATCAGACCGCCTTCCATGACAAACTGTCGGTATACCGAGATCCCGGGCAACCGGTTTGCCGCGGCGAGCCGCGCGACCTTGTCCC
>DATCQF010000501.1:0-8134 GCA_036569735.1 Allostellaceae bacterium
GGCTTTATCGTCGACGACGTCGAGAGCGCCGCGGCCGCCGTGCCGCTGGCACTGCGGCTCGACCGCAAGGCAATCCGCCGGCGTTTCGAAGAACGCTTCACCGCCGAGCGGATGGCTCGCGATTATCTCGCGCTCTACGACCGGGTGTTGTCGGGTCAATCAGTTCGCCGGCCGACGCCGCTCCGGCTTGTCGCCAGCGCGACCGGGCGCCCGGCCCAGGAGGCGGCCGACTGACCGCCGGGGCACGGGAGGTAGCCATGGCGGTCGCGGCCGTCCCGCGCAGCGCGGCCGATTCGCAGTTTCGCATCGAGGCGACCGGCGCGTTTCACGAGCCGCGAACCCGCATCTTGAAGCATGGCGACACCTTTGCCGTGCTGAGCCAGTTTGGCGACATGGTCGGCGACGCGGGCTGTCCCGACGGCCTCTATCACCAGGACACGCGCTTCCTGTCGCAACTCGAGCTGCGGCTCAACGGCGATCGCCCGTTGCTGTTGAGCTCCAGCCAGGCCGAGGACAACTCGCTGCTGCCGGTCGACCTCGCCAATGCCGATACGGTTGGCATCGATGGCAGCCCGCTGCAGCGCGAGCTGATTTATGTGAACCGCCGGCAATTCGTATGGCGGTCGGCGTATTACGAGCTGCTGCTGATCCGCAATTTCGACCTGCGGCGGCACGTGGTGACGCTCGGCATGCGGTTTGCCTCCGATTTCGCCGATGTCTTCGAGGTGCGCGGGGCGAAGCGCGCCCGGCGTGGCACGGGGTCGGCCGAGCTCGTTTCGCCCGATACAGTGGCGCTGCGCTATCAGGGGCTCGACGGGGTCGAGCGCGTCACCCAGCTGGCATTCGCACCGGCCCCCGCCCAGATCGACAACAACAGCGCAAATTTCGTCCTCGATCTGGGGCCGGGCAAATGGTGCCGGCTGGCGCTGCGGGTCCGCTGCGATCCGGCCGACGGTGATCCGGCCGACGGTGATCCGACCGACCGGCCGGGCTGGACCGTGCGCCAGGTCTACCGGTGCTTGCGCAGCGCCCGGCGGGCCCTCAGAGCGTCGAGCGGCCGGGCCGCCAGCGTCGAGGGGTCGAACGCGGTATTCAACGAGCTGGCGCGGCGCTCGGTCGCGGACCTCTACATGCTGCTCACCGAAACCGAGTACGGCCCCTATCCGTTCGCCGGGATCCCCTGGTACAGCACCTTTTTCGGCCGCGACGGCATCATCACCGCGTTATTGACGCTGTGGCTCGATCCGGCGATCGCCAAGGGGGTGCTCGGTTTTCTGGCGGCGACGCAGGCGACCGGCACCGACCGCGAGAGCGACGCCGAACCGGGCAAAATCCTCCACGAGATGCGCAACGGCGAGATGGCCCGGCTCGGCGAAGTACCGTTCGCCCGCTATTACGGCAGCGTCGATGCGACACCGCTGTTCGTCATGCTGATCGGCGAATACTTCGCCCGTACCGGCGATCTCGACACGGTTCGCCGGCTGTGGCCGAACGTCATCGCGGCGCTGCGGTGGATCGACAATTCAGGCGATCCCGACCGGGATGGTTTTGTCGAATACCACCGGCAAAGCGCAGAGGGGCTGGTCAATCAGGGCTGGAAGGATTCGGCCACCGCGATCTTCCACGCCGATGGGGAACTCGCCAAGGGGCCGATCGCGCTGTGCGAAGTGCAGGGCTATGTGTTTGCCGGGAAGCGCCATGCCGCGGCGCTCGCGCTGGCGCTCGGCGAGGTGGCGACAGCCGCCCGTCTCGAGGCCGAAGCCGAGCGGTTGCGGCAACAATTCGAGGCGGCGTTCTGGTGCGAGGATCTATCCACCTATGCCCTGGCGCTCGATGGCGACAAGCGGCCCTGCCGGGTCATTGCGTCCAATGCCGGGCACGCGCTCCTGACCGGCATCGCCGCGCCCGAGCGGGCCGAGCGGGTGGCCGCCACCCTGATGCGCGTCGGCTGTTTCTCGGGCTGGGGGATTCGTACCGTGGCGCTGACCGCGGCGCGCTACAATCCGATCTCCTACCATAACGGGTCGGTGTGGCCGCACGACAACGCGCTGATCGCGCTCGGGTTCGCCCGTTATGGGTTGAAGGAGCCGGCGCTACGCGTCTTTACCGGGCTGTTCGATGCGGCCTCGTACTGGGAGCCGCGGCGGCTTCCCGAGCTGTTCTGCGGCTTTGCGCGACACCACACGGCGCCGACCATGTACCCGGTCGCGTGTTCGCCGCAGGCCTGGGCGAGCGCCGCCGTGTTCGCCCTGGTAGAGGCCAGTCTCGGGCTCCACTTCGATCATCGCGCGGGCGAAATCCGGTTCGACCGCCCCAGGCTGCCCGATTTTCTCGAACGCCTGCATTTGCGCGGGCTACGGCTCGGCGACGGTGAGGCCGATGTCCTGTTCCACCGGTTGGACGGCGAGGTGGCGGCAACCGTCACCCGGCGCCGCGGCACGGTGCGCGTCGTCGTCATCCACTAGCGGACCGGCAGATCGCGGACCGCGGCGCCGAACGACCCCTGCGGCTGCGACGGCAGGACATGGAGGCGGCGTTCGCGCGCCTGCACGCAGCCGAGGTTGGCGGCATGGACCGCCCGCCAGGTCGGCGCGCGCGGCAGGGCCGCCAACAGGCACTCGTCGAAAACCGTGTAGGTGCGGTCGGCCTGGCAGCCGAAGGACGGCCGGTCGGCCCGCGCGGCGGTGAGGATGATGCGGTTCGGGGCCTGCATCGCACCCACGCTAAAGGCACCGCTGTAGCAGCTCGAGAGAATGACGACGCTCGGAACCGCGGCGCAGCCCACCGACAACGCCCGTGCCAGGCTCGCGGGCCGCAGATAATCGCCGCTGGAGGCGAGCCAGATGCCTTCTCCGCGCTGGCCATGCGAGGTGATGAAAATCAGGCAGCGCTCGCCAGGCTGCGGCCGCAGCGACGCGATCCGGTTTAAGATGTTTTCGGCCGAAGCCGGCTCGACGCTCGCATCGCGGGGCTGTTGGCTGGCGCTCAGGCGATGGATGTCGGCATTCGGCACGCCGCGGTCGCTCAGCCAACGGGCGAGCGCGCCGACCGCGTTGTCGAACACCGGCTGGGCGTTGTCGCCGGCGACGAGAACCGCCTGCCAGCCGGGCGCGGCCGATTCAGCGCTTAGCGCCGGGCGGTCGGCCAGCACCAGGCCAGCCAGCCACAAGATTGCAATCATCCAGACGCAGAGGACAAGGCGCGGCATCGGTCAGATCATCGCGGCGTTCATGGGTGAGTGATCCGCCGCGGCGCCAATCGACCGCTGGCGGGTGGCGCCAGGTTGCAAAGCCGGCGCAATATGGCACTGTTGCGGCGGCTGCGTCCAATGCTGCGCGGCGTTCGCCATGGGGGCCGAGCATGATCGATGTTGAAGAGATCCAGCGGCTGGCGCGCCCCAAGGGCATGCCGTTCCGCATCGGCAAGATTGGGCATGTCGTCGTCAACGTGCGCGATGTCGCGCGCTCGGTGCGGTTCTATACCGAGATGCTCGGGTTCGAGGTCTCCGACATCTATCCGCACGAGATGGTGCCGGGCGGCATGGCCTTCCTGCGCTGCAACCCCGACCACCACGGCATCGCGCTGGTCGGGTCGCTCTCCGCCGCATCGGACAATGTCGAACTGAACCACATCGCCTTCGAGGTAGGCACCCTCGACGAGGTTCTGCGCGCCCGCGATCATCTGCACAGGCACGGGGTCACGATCGATTTCGAAGGGCGCCGCCGGGCCGGCTGCCAGCTGGCCGTCGAGTTCCGCGATCCCGACAACCACCGGCTCGAAATCTACTGGGGCATCGACCAGATCGGCAGCGAAGGGCGGGCCCGGCCACGCGAAGAGTGGAACGGGGTGCGCGGCCTCGAAGCGGCAATCGCCGATCCGGTGCCCGGTCAGGACACCACGCTGCACGACCCCGCGCTGCTCAAGGCTTAGCTGCGCTCCTTCAGGAGATCGCGGATTTCGGCGAGCAGCACTTCCTGCCGGGGTGGCTCGGGGGGAGGTGCCGGTTCGGCGGCAGGTGGTTCCGTGTTGAGTCGGTTGATCTGCTTGACCAGGATGAAGATCGCGAAGGCGACGATGACAAAGCGAATGACCGCGTTGACAAACAGCCCGTAATTCATCGTCACCGCGCCGGCCGCCTTGGCGGCCTCGAGCGTCGGGTACGATCCACCCTTGAGGGTCACGAAGAAACTGGAAAAATCGATGCCGCCGATCAGTAATCCGATTGGCGGCATGATCAAATCGTTGACCAGGGAGTTGACGATCGTCGTAAAGGCGGCCCCGATGATGATCCCGACGGCGAGGTCGACGACGTTGCCGCGCATTGCAAATTCGCGGAATTCGCGCCACATGCTGGCCTCCCCTGACGGCAGCCGAGATTAGCATGAAACCGGCGGTTCAAGGATTCGAGCCGGAGCGCTACACGGTCGTCGTGCGCGGCCTGGTTCTGATGTGCAGCATCGGGATCCGCCGCGCCGAGCGCGACCGGCCGCAGCGGGTGCGCGTTTCGGTCGAGCTGACCGCGTCGCCCGAGGCCGGGTTTTCCGGCGAGGACAAGAGGCGCGTCATAAATTACGAGAAAGTGGTGGCGGCGATCCGCCAGATCGCGCGGTCCGGCCATATCGATCTGTGCGAAGGTTTTGCCGCGCGGATCTGCGAGGCGTGCTTTGCCGACCCACGGGTCGGGCATATCCGGGCCGAGGTCGAAAAGCTCGACATCTTTGCCGATGCCGAGGCGGTCGGCGCCATTGTCGAGCGCAACCGCCCCCGCTGACTCGATGCAGCGTCCGCAAATCGTCGGCATCGTCAACATAACCGCGGATTCGTTTTCCGACGGCGGCCGCTTTCTCGATCCCCCGGCGGCGCTGGCGCACGCGCGCCGTCTCGCCGCGGACGGCGCCGACATCGTCGAACTGGGCGCGGCGGCGAGCAATGTCGCGGCAAACCCGGTCCCGCCGGCCGAGGAGATGCGCCGGCTCGATGCGGTGCTCGCCGCGCTCGCCGGCACCGGGACGCCCCTCGCGGTCGATACCTCGCAGCCCGAGACGCAGCGTTTCGCGCTGGCCCGCGGCGTCGCGTATCTCAACGACATAAGGGGCTTTCCCGACCCGGGCGTGTACCCCGATCTGGCCGCCGGGCAGTGCCGGCTGGTGGTGATGCATGCTGTAACGGGTGACGGCCGGGCGCACCGCGTCGATCTCGGTCCGGGCGAGGTGTGGCGGCGCATCGAGGGTTTTTTCGCCGAGCGGGTCGCGCGGCTCGCAGCCGCCGGCATCGCCCGCGAGCGCCTGATCCTCGACCCCGGCATGGGGTTTTTTCTCAGCACCCGCGCCGACGCTTCGCTCCATGTGCTGACCGGCCTCGATCGCCTCAAGCGAAGGTTCGGCCTGCCGGTCATGGTTTCGGTCTCGCGCAAGTCTTTTCTCGCGGCAATCACCGGCCGCGAGGCGCCGGGCGAACGCGGCGCGGCAAGCCTGGCGGCCGAGATTTACGCAGCCGCGCATGGCGCCGACTACATCCGGACCCACGACCCGGGCGCGCTGCGCGACGGCCTCCGGGTAATGGCGGCACTGGCGGCCGCAGCCTCCGGCGACCCCGGGGCGGAGTAAAAACGGCGGCTATTTCGGGTTGATTTCGCCCTCGTCGCCGCGCGTTCCGGGAGGCGGGATCACCGGCGTGCTGCGCGGGCCGGCGGATGGCGGCGCCTGGGTCAATCCCGGATCGATCCCGCCCGGCGGGCGGAGCACGCCGCGCGAGCGGTCGAGCCGGTCGCTCAGCGGCTCGGTCGAGCTGCCGCTGCCGGGCACCCCGGCTTCGGGAAGCATCTGGTGCGAGGGCGTCTCGGCCGGCGCCTCCAGCGTATCCGCGACCGAATACGCCACCATCGCCCAGGCGGCGGCCGCAACAACGACGAAACTGACGGCAACGCGCTGCATGCTGTCCATATAACGCCACCCCTGGGGTCACGCCACTCCGGCTACCCGTCCCTGCGAACAGCCGGAGTAGCGGGGGCGTTCCGCGGGCGCTCGCTACGCGAGGTCGAGCCGGACGGTGACCGCGGCGCTGGCGATGATCGCGACGTCGCCCACCGCCTCGTCGGGCACATCGAGCCCGCCCTTGACCAGCTTGACGGTGACCTGGCCGTGCGGCAGCGCGGTCTTGACCGTCTCGGCGTCGACCCGATCGGGCCGCTGCACCCCGATCGTGACCTCGACCTGCATCGTCCGGGCATCGACGCCAAGGCTGCGGATGAGGCTGAGCGAACTGTGGTGGACGGCATCCTGTACCGCACGCACCGCCGCCTTCGTATAGTCGCCGCCGTGCAGATCGTTGCCGGTGCCGAATTCGGTGATGATCCGCTTCAGCGTCATGGCCGTGCACCTTCCGGAAGATCGAGCCGGACGACCGCCGCGGCATTGGCGACGACCGTCGTGTTGCCGGATTCGTTGGTGATCTCGAGGCCGCCCTCGACGACGGTGACGGTGCCCGTGCCGTGCGGCAGCACCGCCAAGACGGCCGCCTTGTCGACGAGGTCAGGGCGCGGCACGCCGATCGTCACCGCGACCTGCATCGCGTCGACCGGGAGCCCCAGCGCATTGGCGACGCTCAACGAATTGTGCCACAAGGCGTCGCGCAGCGCGCGCACCGCAGCCTTGGTATAATCCGCCCCGCGGATATCGGTCCCCATGCCGATCTGCAGCACCATGCGTCTCAGCGCCATCGCCGGGTCCCCCTTATTCCGACGCCGCCGCGATCCGTCGCTCCCCTGCCCCCCTTCTCTCCCGCGTCCCGCACCTTCTGTCTGCCGTCGCCATCCGTCGCTCCGTGCCCCCGACCCTTCTGTCCGCCGTCCACCTTCTGTCCGACGCCCTTCTCTCCGGGGTCCGGGTCCGTCTTTCCGCCGCTCCGAGCCTTCTCTCCTGTCTCCCTGTCCGTCGCTCTCCCGCCGTCTTTCTTCTTTCTGCTGCCGTCATGGTTCTTTCTCCCCTATTCGGCCGCGATGCGGTGCGAGCGCGCGTATTGGACGAGGGCGTCGTCGGCGACGGCCTCGATCGGCGTGAAATCCTGGTGCGCGATCCATTCCGGCCGGGTTGGCTTCCGGATGTGGTTGGAGACCGCGCATAGCGTCAGATAGACGATCTTGCGCGGGTAGGGCGTGATGTTGGCGGTCGACGCATGCACCAGATTGCCGTGGAACATCAGGACCGCGCCGGGCTTGCCCGTAGGGGCGACGATACCGGCGGCGTCGACGAGGCGGGTGATCGTCGCGTGGTCGAGCGTCCATAAGGGATAGGACGTCGTCGCCTCGTCGTGGCCCGCCGGCAGCACCCCGAATTTGTGGCTCTTCGGGATGAACATCAGCGGGCCGTTGATCGCCATGACCTCGTCGAGAAACACCGAGATGTTCATCGCCCGCGGCTCCGGCATGCCGTCGTCGCGCGCCCAGGTGCCGTAATCCTGGTGCCATTGCCAGATGTCGCCATCGAAGGCAGCCTTGGCGTTGACCTTGTACTGATGCATGTAAAGCTGTTCGCCGAACAGCTGCTCGACCGGCTCGATCAGGCGCGGATGGTTGCCGAGCAGCCGAAACCCCTCGCTGTAGGTGTGCGCGGCAAAGGCGGTGCGCGGCGCCCCCGATTTCTCGCGCCACACCTCCGGCCGGTCGGAGCGGTAGATCAGCTCGGCCTCGCGCCGCAACAGCGCGACCTCTTCGTCGGAAAAGCAATCGGGCAGAAAGAGATAGCCCTCGTCGTCGAATGCCTTCAGTTGCTCGGGGCTGAGCCGCATGGTTTCCCCCTCCGGCGGGTGCCCCCGATCATGTCACACCCCGCCCCGCGGTTCCAGATGCGGCGGCAGGCGCTCCGGGGCGCCACCTGATACTCCTGATAATATCAGGCTGAGAGCAGGTGGATGCGCAGTTCCGTGGCGCAAACTGACCTTCGCGACCGGCCCTTTCCCGACGCCCGCCCTGGCCTCCTGGCTGCTCCTGCAGCACATTTGCAGCCAGCCGCACCCGCTTGCGGCGGCACGAAGGGTCGCACCATACGATAAGAATACGGCAACATTATCGCCGATATCACCGCCCACGGCGGCGATTGCACATTGGCTGCTCGGGTATATATACCCCGATATATAT
>DATCQF010000502.1:0-3630 GCA_036569735.1 Allostellaceae bacterium
CGGGAAGCCCTGACCCGGCTCGAAAACATGATCGGCATGTCCGGTATCAACCTGCCCTCGCGGGCGATGCGAACCCAGATCGCGTCGGCGGTTCACCTGATCTGCCAGGTCAACCGCATGCGCGACGGTACGCGCCGGGTATCGCACATCACCGAAGTGGTGGGCATGGAGGGTGACATCATCACCACCCAGGACCTGTTCACCTTCCAGTTCCAAGGCGAAACCGCCGACGGCAAGCTGAAGGGCGCGTTCCAGCCGAGCGGCATCCGACCCACGTTTTTGCCGCGGGCCGAGTATTTTGGCCTCGACCGGGCGTTGCTCGAGGTCATTTGACGATGCTCGGGATCCTCGATCCGACAACGGAGATCGCCCTCGTCATCGGGCTGATGGGCGGCATCACCATGCTGCTGGTCGTCGCGGCCTTCCCGGGCGGCGGCTCGCGGCGCTTCTCGCGGCGCCTGCAGGAGGTCGTGACGCGCAAGACGCTGGCGGCGACCGCGGACGGCGATGCGCAGAGGCGGACCTTGACCCGCCGCGAGAGCGCGACGCCCGGCATCGATCGCATCTTTCGCTTGCTGCCCCGCCGCGAGGCGCTCGTCGAGCGGCTGGCAAAGACCGGCCGCACGATCAGCGTCGGGCAGTACATGATGGTGATGTTTGGGATCGTCGCCGCCCTGACGCTGGCCCTGCTTATTTTCACCGATTTCGGGTTGGTGCCCAGCCTCTTGATCGGCATCGCCTGCGGGGTCTTCATTCCGCATTACCTGACCGGTCGCATGGGCAAAAAGCGGGTTTTCCGTTTTATCAACCTGTTCCCCGAGGCGATCGACCTGATGGTTCGCGCGTTGCGTGCGGGTCTGCCGATCAGCGAGGCGATCGTCAATGCGGGCCAGGAGATCAGTGCCCCGGTGGGCACCGAATTCCAGGGCATCGAGGCCGGCATGCGGCTCGGCCGCGATCTTGATTCGTTGCTGTGGGACATCGCCAAGCGCATCGACGCACCGGAATTCCGGTTTTTCATCATCGCCTTGAACGTCCAGCGCGAGACCGGCGGCAATCTGGCGGAGACCTTGAACAACCTTTCCAACGTGCTGCGCGGCCGCCGGGCGATGCGGGCGAAAGCCCGCGCCATGGCGAGCGAAGCGCGCGCCAGCACGATGATCCTCGGCTCGCTGCCGATCCTCGTCACGGCCATCCTGATGTTCAGCTCGCCAACCTACATCATGCCGATGTTCAGCGATGTTCGCGGGCTCGTGCTGGTGGGAGTCGCTGTGGGGATGCTCCTCACCGGCGTCGCAATCATGGTCAAGATGGCGCGATTTGAAATATGACCAGCACCCGCGTAGAGGATTTCAAACTCGAAGACTGGCTGCCCTACTGGCTCAGTCCCAATGATCTGATCGCCTTCCTCGCCGCCCTGGCGGTGATGGTGGCGTTCCTCGCGGTGTGGCAGGCCTTGCGCTCCCACGACCCGTTCGCGCGGCGTTATCTGCAGGTCGTGCAGCGGCGGGAAACCTTGCGCCAGCAAATGGTCGACACGAAGCGCGGTCGACAGCGGACGACCGCGGCCGGGTTCATGAGCGACGTCGTGACGCGTCTCAACCTGTTGCGTTCGCAGCACGCGCACGACGCGCGCATGCTGCTCGCCCAGGCCGGGCTGCGCTCGAACGAGGCGATGATCCGCTACCTGTTCGCCCGTCTCGCCATGCCGTTTGTGTTTGGCGCGGTCGTGCTTGCCGATTCCTATGGGGCGCAGGTGCTCCCGATCCCGGAAAAATTCCGGACGATTGCGGCGCTCATCGCGGCTGTGTTGGGGTTTTTCGCCCCGGACGTCCTGGTCAAGAACTTCATTAAAAAGCGGGCTCATCAAATGGAGCTGGGCCTGCCCGACGCACTCGACCTCCTGGTCATCTGCGCCGAGGCGGGGCTCAGCCTCGATGCCGCGCTGCAGCGCGTCGCGCGCGAGCTGGAACTCACATGGCCCGAGCTCAGCGAGGAATTCGGCATCACGGCCGGCGAATTGACCTATCTCCCGGACCGCAAGCAGGCATTCGAAAACCTCAACGCGCGCACCAACATGGGGTCGGTCCGGGGCGTGGTGAACACATTGCTGCAGACCGCCAAATTCGGCACGCCGCTGGCCCAGTCCTTGCGCATCCTGGCGGCCGAATTCCGCGAGGCACGCCTGATCCGCGCCGAGGAAAAGGCGGCGCGCCTGCCGGCTATGCTGACCGTGCCGATGATCCTGTTCATCCTGCCGACACTGTTCATCATGGTGCTCGGTCCGGCGGGGCTCAGCATCGCTGATACCTTCTCGAAAAAGGGCTCGAGCACACCGGCGACGAGCTCGACCAGCACCGGCGGGGGAGGTGGCGGAGGATCGGACTCCGGGGACAAGATTGTCACCCTCAATGAGAAGCCGGATGCGGCGGGGGCAACCGGGCCAGAGGGCCAGACGCGGGTCGATAGTCGGGGTGTGCCGGTGCCCACCGCACCGCGCGAGACGGTGCCGACCGAGGCGCAAGTTGTGCCGGTCCGCGCCATCGTGCGGGTTGGTGACCTGGTCCCCGTCGATGTTGATGCACGCGCTCTACGCAAGGGCTCGCAACTCCGTCTCAACATCGTGCCTATGGGCACAGCCGAAGCGCTCGGCAATATGCCGGAGTTTGAGCGCAACAGCGTGGCGGTTCTGCCTGACCGGGTCCGGGTCGCGCTGCCCGCCCGCGCGGAAGGGCCCAGCGAGCTCCGCCTTTATTACGTCCCGCCGGCGGGGTCGAACCGGGTCATCGCCGCACGCCATCCGATCACCGTAACAAGCGCGAATTAGATCGGGTCGGTTGCGGGGCGCATCACCCAAAACCGTCGTGGCCGGGACAAGCCCGGGGATGACGATTGGGGAGGTGAACGAACCCGCGTGGATTGCGCCCTCTAAATCGGGTGGCGGACCGCGCGGGGTTCGACCGCCGCGCTCAGGACGACTGGCTCGGCGTGGGCTGCATGCCGAGCGCCCGGATTGCCCGCTGCCGCGCCTGCGGGGACAGCCGCCGCAGGGTGTCGTAATAGGCGAGGTTGCGCTGCACGGATGCTCCATCCAGGTCGCGCCGCGCCATATGCTCGGCGGCCCGCTGATCGCCCTGCAGCCCATAAATGAGCGCCAGGGTCTGCCGTTCCCGCGGCGACGAGGTCGGCGCGGTCGCAAGCGGGCGCAATTCAGCGACCGCCTCCGGGTAATTTCCGGTCAGCGCCAGGGATAGCGCGAGATTGAGCGTCAAGGCCGGATCCCGGGGCAACAGCTCCAGGCCGCGCCGATAGCGCGCCTGCGCCTCTTCGTGCTGACCGACGAAATCATCGGCGACGCCAATCAACTGCAACAGCTTGGGATCGTCCGGCGTGTCCTGAAAAGCGACGGCGAGCGGCCGGCTGGCCAGCTCGGGTTTGGCGCTCATCAGGTAGGCCCGGGCGAGACCGCGCAGGGCTTCGGGATCGCGCGCCTCGCGCGCCAGCGCCGACTGGTAGGTAACGATCGCCTCGTTGAACTGGCCAAGTTCGAGCAATGTGTTGCCGGCGGCCACGAACGGGGCGACCGAGCGCGGTTCGATCGCGGCGGCGCGCCGGTAAACGCCGACGGCG
>DATCQF010000503.1:0-3598 GCA_036569735.1 Allostellaceae bacterium
GCCCAGAGGATTTGGGACTTGAAGCTGAGCGTATGCGGGTCGATGCCGATCGGAGTGAGGCCTACGGCCAGAGCCAAGGTCCCGGCAGACAATAACAGAGTAACCCTTGTCGACAAGCGTTGCCTCCCACCACCGGGAATCGCACCTGACGTCGCGATGTCCAACCGCGTCACGCCGGAAACGCTGCTCCGCGCTTTTCAATCCACCGGTTGACGCGAAATCCGCTCTGGCGGAAGCGACCGCTACCGCTTGAACAGCGCCTCCGCCCCGCTGCGCTGTTTCTGTTTGGCGGCGATCTCGGCACGGGCGCGGGCGATTTCGCTGTCGAGCCCGGCGATATACGCCTCAAGCTCGGCGATGCCCATGAGGGTCAAATCCTTGAGTTTCGGCGGCTGACGCTGCGGCGTGAGGTCCTCTTCGTCGATAATTGCCATCGCGCTTCCTCTGTGTTGCCTTCCCAGGAGCGGCTGCGGTCATTATATCCACAGCAAATGCGCATGTTAGCGCTCGTCTTATCGGGAAACCTGCCATGTCCGCTCCGTTGATGCCGAAAGCGACCGCCGTATGGCTGGTCGAAAACACCTCGCTGACCTTCGAGCAGATCGCCGATTTCTGCGGGCTGCACCCGCTCGAGGTACAGGCGATCGCCGATGGCGAGGTCGCCATCCAGATGCAGGGGCTCGACCCGGTAGCCAACGGCCAGACCACCGCCGAGGAAATCGAGCGCTGCCAGGCCGACCCCGCCGGGCGCCTGCAACTATCGCCGCAGGCGATCCCGCAGCAATTCGTGCGCCACAAGGGCCCGCGCTACACCCCGATTTCCAAGCGCCAGGACAAACCCGACGCGATCAACTATCTCGTGCGCACACACCCCGAATTGTCCGATGCGCAGATTTCCAAACTGATCGGCACGACCAAGCCGACGATCGCGGCGGTGCGCGAGCGCACCCATTGGAACAGCGTCAACATCAAGCCGCGCCATCCGGTCGGGCTCGGCCTCTGCACGATGGAGGAGCTCGATGCCGCGGTGGCCCGGGCATTGCGCACCAAGGGCCGGCCGGCCCCGGCGGAAGCCGATACCGGGGCGAGCGAACCGGTCGAGACGTAGCCCGCTCCAAAATCGGACCGCGGGCGTCCCGCCCGCATGCAGGCGAGACGCCTGCGGTCCTAAGTGGCGTGCTTTTGCGGGTAGCCGGCCCGCGCCAATGCCTCTCCGATCTCGGCCAAAATCGCCGGGTCGTCGATCGTTGCCGGCATGCGGTAATCCTCGCCGTCGGCGATATGGCGCATCGTGCCGCGCAGGATCTTGCCGGAGCGGGTCTTCGGCAGGCGCTCGACGACGAGCGCGATCCTGAAGCTGGCGACCGGCCCGATCCGGGCGCGCACCAGCGCCACCACCTCGTCCTCGATCGCGGATTGCGGCCGGTCGACCCCGGCTTTCAGGACGACGAGCCCCAATGGCACCTGGCCCTTCAGCGGATCGGCGACCCCCATGACCGCGCATTCGGCGACATCGGGATGCGCCGCCACGACCTCCTCGATCTCGCCGGTCGAGAGGCGATGGGCGGCGACATTGATGATGTCGTCGGTCCGGGTCATCACGTGGATATAGCCGTCCGTGTCGATGAACCCGGCGTCGGCGGTCTGGTAATACCCGGGATAGGCGCTGAGGTAGGATTCGACATAGCGCTCGTCGGCCTGCCACAGCGTCGGCAGCGCCCCCGGCGGCAGCGGCAGCTTGATCGCCAAGGCGCCGATCTCGCCCGGTTGCATCTCCTGCGCCTCGCCGACCCCCTCGGCCTCGGCCTCCAGCACGCGCACATCCCAGCCCGGCACCGCGCGGGTGCACGAGCCGTGCTTGACCGGCAGCTGCTCGATCCCCAGGCAATTGGCGCCGATCGGCCAGCCGGTCTCGGTCTGCCACCAATGGTCGATGACCGGGACCCGGAGCTGCTCCTCGGCCCAGGCGACGGTCGGCGGGTCGGCCCGCTCGCCGGCGAGGAACAGGGCGCGGAACCGGCTCAAATCGTGGGTGCGCAGGAGGACGCCGTCGGGGTCCTCGCGCTTGATCGCGCGGAATGCGGTCGGCGCGGTGAAAAAGACCCTGACGTCGTGCTGGTCGATGACCCGCCAGAACGCCCCGGCGTCGGGGGTGCCGACCGGTTTGCCCTCATACATGACCGAAGTGCAGCCATAGATCAGCGGGGCGTAGACGATGTAGGAATGCCCGACCACCCAGCCGACATCCGACGCGGTCCAGAATACTTCGTCCGGCTTCACCCCATAGATGTTGCGCATCGACCAATGGAGCGCCACGGCGTGTCCGCCATTGTCGCGCACGACGCCCTTCGGCACCCCGGTGGTGCCCGAGGTATAGAGGATGTAGAGCGGATCGGTCGCCGCGACGGAAACGCAATCGGCGGGGCGCGCCGCCGCTTCCAGCTCGTGCCAGTCATGGTCGCGCCCGCGCGTGAGGTCAGCCAGGCACATCGGCCGCTGCAGGATGACGCAAGCCTCGGGCTTCGCGCGCGCCTCAGCGATTGCCGCGTCGAGCAGCGGCTTATAGGGGATGACCCGGCTGGTCTCGATGCCGCACGACGCCGAGATGATCACCCGAGGCCTTGCGTCGTCGATGCGGGTCGCCAGCTCGTGCGCGGCAAACCCGCCGAACACCACCGAGTGGACCGCGCCGATCCGGGCGCAGGCGAGCATCCCGATCGCCGCCTCCGGCACCATCGGCAGATAGATCAGCACCCGGTCGCCCGGCTTGACCCCGAGCCCGGTCAACACCCCGGCAAAACGCGCCACCCGGTCGAGCAGCTCCCGATAGGTGAAGCGCTCGATCTGTCCGGTGACCGGGCTGTCCCAAATGAGCGCGATGCGCTCGCCGCGCCCCGCCGCGACATGGCGGTCGAGTGCATTCCAGCACGTGCTGAGCCGCGCCCCCGAAAACCACCGGTAGAACGGCGGCCTTCTGGCGTCGAGCACCCGGTCCCAGCGCTTCTCCCAGTCGATCGCCTCCGCCGCCTCCGCCCAGAACGCCTCGGGCTCGGCCAGCGAACGGCGATAAGTCTCGGCATAGCCCGTCATCAGCGTCCTCCTGGCCGGCGAGACACCGCTGGCGGTGGCGGCTCACGCCGCGTCGGCGCTGGAGGGTGCCGGCACCGGTCGGCCATCTTCCTCCGCCGCTTCGATCCAGCAGGCGATTGCATCCATGACACTTTCGACGGCTTGCTGCGGTGTCTCGCCATCCGACATGCATCCGGGAAGCTCGGGGATTTCGGCCAGCCAGCCGCCGCCATCCGCGGCGCCGAGCGGCTTCAACACGATGCGATAGCGATAATTCATGCTCCGTCCTTTTCTTCACGGAACCGATCAGCGAGCGCAACGAGCGCTCGAATGTATACGGCTTTGATCGGCCGACGCGCTGGAATCGTCAAGGTTGTTCCGCTCCCGGGATCGCGCACTTTGTAGTGCGAGCCGCGGCGCGGCGGCGTCACGGTCAATCCCAATTCGCGGCACATCCGCTCGACATCCGCGATCGTCCAATCGGACTGCGGGCTCGCACGCATGCGATCGAGAAGTCTCGAGGCCGGCC
>DATCQF010000504.1:0-3484 GCA_036569735.1 Allostellaceae bacterium
ATCCTGAACCGGCGCAGTTTGTCGCCGCTCAATCGCGGCATGCATGCCGCTTCGACCCGGGGACTCAATGCCGCATCTGCACATTTCGGACGATGCCTGGTGGCTTGCCGGCTTACCCGCGCCGGCGAGGTGATCGAATGAGACGCCGCCAGCTGATGCTCCTGCTGGGTGGCGCGGCGATCACGTCGCCGCTGAGCGCCCGCGCACAGCAGAAGGCGATGCCGGTGGTCGGCTTCTTCAGCACCGGGGCGGCCGATCTGCCTGCCGCGTATCTGGCTGCGTTCCGCCAAGGACTGGGCGAGACCGGCTACGTCGAGGGGCAGAATGTGGCGATCGAATACCGCTGGGCGGAGGACCACTACGACCGGCTGCCCGCACTGGTCGCCGATCTCGTGAGCCGCAACGTCGATTTGATCTTATCATGGGGCGGCCTCGTCGGGGCGCTTGCTGCGAAACGCGCGACCACGACGATCCCGATCGTCTTCACCAACGTCGGCGACCCGATCGGGGGCGGCCTGGTCGCCAGTCTAGCCCGGCCCGGCGGCAACATAACGGGCTTTAGCATCCTCACCTCAGAACTGACGGCCAAACGGCTCGAACTGCTTTCCGAGCTGGTTCCCCAGGCCAGGGTGATCGCCCTCTTGGTGAACCCGAGCAACCCGCTGACCGAACGCGTCGTTGAGGACGCGCAGCGGGCGGCTCGCGCAAGGGGGGTACAGCTCGATGTCCTGCGGGCCAGCACCGACAGCGAGATCGATGCCGCCTTTGCCGCGCTCGTCCAACAACCAGCCGGCGCGCTCGTCGTCGCCGGCGACTCGCTCCTCTTCAGCCGGCGCGACAAACTCGTGGGGCTGGCATCGCGCCATGCGGTTCCAACGATCTATACATCGCGTGAAGCCGCCCTGGCCGGCGGCCTGATCAGCTATGGAACGAACTACAAGAACGACCTTCGCGAGGCCGGTATTTACGCGGGAAGGATCTTCAAGGGCGAGAAGCCGGCCGATCTTCCGGTGCAGGCGCCGACCAAATTCGAACTGGTGATCAACCTGAAGACCGCCAAGGCACTCGGCCTCGCTGTCCCGCAAGCGCTGCTCGCCCGCGCCGACGAGGTGATCGAGTGAAGCGCCGCGAGCTAATCATTCTGCTGGGCGGCGCGGCAACGTTGCCGTTCGCGGCGCGCGCGCAGCAGAAGGCGATGCCGGTGATCGGTTTCCTCAACAGCTTGTCGCCCGGCCCGTATGCTCCGTTTGTCGCCGCGTTCCTCCAGGGCCTCTCCGAAACCGGGTATGTCGAGGGACAAAATCTGGCGATCGAATACCGCTGGGCGGAGGGCCACTATGATCGCCTGCCCGGAATGGCCGCCGACCTCGCCGGCCGCAAGGTCGAGGTGATCGTAACCACCGGCGGCACCCCTGCAGCACTGGCCGCGAAAACCGCAACCTCGACTATCCCGATCGTCTTCATCAGCGCCGACGACCCGGTCGAGAACGGCCTGGTTGCCAGTCTCGCCAGGCCGGGCGGCAACCTCACCGGCATCAGCAATTTCATCACCGAGCTGATGGCCAAGCGGTTCGAGCTGGTGTTTGAGCTGGTTCCCGAGGCCAAGGTGATCGCCCTCCTGGTGAACCCGGACAACCCGGTTACCGAGCGCATGATCCGGGACGTGCAGGGCGCGGCGCGCGCCAAGGGGGTGCAACTCGCCATCCTGAAGGCGGCCAGCGACAGCGAGATCGACGCCGCTTTCAGGTCCCTCGTCCAAGTGCACGCCGGCGCGCTCGTCCTCGGCTCCGATCCGTTCTTCGTCAACCGGCGCGATCCGCTCGTGGCGCTGGCATCGCGCCATGCCGTTCCGGCGATCTATGCGTGGCGCGAGTTCGCCACTTCGGGCGGCCTGGTCAGCTATGGAGTGAGCGGCACGGGTGTCACCCGTCAGCTCGGTGTCTACACCGGAAAGATCCTCAAGGGCGCCAAACCCGCCGATCTGCCGGTCCAACAGCCGACCAAGTTCGAGCTGGTGATCAACCTCAAGACCGCCAAGGCGCTCGGCCTCGCGGTGCCGCAAGCGCTGCTCGCACGCGCCGACGAGGTCATCGAATGAGCGCACGATCTCTTCCGCCGCCGTGATGATGTCTCGGCGGGTCTTCCTCTCCTCCCCTATTGCGCTGGCGGCAATGGACAACGCGCTTGCGGCAACGCTGAGGGATTACGTCGACCTGACCTATTCGGCCGGGCGGCTGTCGTGGCCCCAGGGCGATACGGTGGGGGAGGCGCGGGCCGTGTGTGGGCGCGGCGGGGTGCGCGCCGACAAACGCGAGGGCGACGGCGCGAGCCCGGCCGGCAGCTTTGCGCTGCTCCAGGCCTACTACCGCGGCGACCGCATCGCGCCGCCGCCGACCCATCTGCCGCTGAGGGCGTTGCGGCCTGAGGATGGTTGGGTCGACGAGCCCGCCGACCCCAACTACAACCGCATGGTGTCGTTGCCCTATCCGGCGAGTCACGAGGAGATGTGGCGCGCCGACGGGCTCTACGACCTCGTTGTGGTGATCGGCTACAATACCGATCCGCCGGTGCCCGGGTTGGGTAGCGCGATCTTCCTCCACGTGGCGCGGCCCGATTTCGCACCGACCGCCGGATGCATCGCGGTCGCCCGCGAGGTGCTCAGTCCGCTCTTGGGCCTGCTCGGTCCAGGCAGCACGATCACGATCGCGCCCTGACCGGCGGCCCGCCCCATAAAATCCGAATGTCCTTGCGAGCCCACGGGTCGGCGCTCTGCGCCGCCCGAGGACAGGCTCCGCGAAGCAATCCCGGGATTGCCGCGTCTCTGCGCTCCTCGCAATGACGGGGAGTTTAATGTTATGAAAATTTGAGTCAGCCGCCGCCAGGAGGGAGCATGGGTCTCGCCGTCGCGATCCAGATGGACCCGATCGACACGATCAACATCGACGCGGATTCGACCTTTGCGCTGGCGCTCGAGGCGCAACAGCGCGGCCATGGCCTCTATCATTACCTGCCGCAGGCGCTGACCCTGCGCGACGGGCGCCTCTATGCCAGCGGCCGGCCGCTCGAGGTTGTCCGCCGGCATGGCAACCACCACCGCTTCGGGGCCTTCGAGGAGCTCGACCTCGCCGGGTTCGACATCGTCCTGATGCGGCAGGACCCGCCGTTCGACATGGCCTACATCACCGCGACGCACCTCCTGGAGCTGTTGCCCGAGGATGGGCCGCTCGTCGTCAACGACCCGGCCGCGGTGCGCAACGCCCCGGAAAAGCTGTTCGTGCTGCGCTTCAGGGAGCTGATGCCGCCGACCCTCCTGACGCTCGATCGCAAGGAGATCGACGCCTTTCGCCAGGAGCATGGCGAGATCGTCCTGAAACCGCTGTTCGGTAACGGCGGGGCCGGTGTGTTCCACCTGCGGCCGGGCGACGACAATCTGGGGTCGCTATTGGAGATGTATGCCTCGGTATACCGCGAGCCGGTCATGGTG
>DATCQF010000505.1:0-6270 GCA_036569735.1 Allostellaceae bacterium
CATAAGACGCTGCGGACCTCGCCCGGGATGGCGGCGGGGATCGAAAGCCGGCTATCGGCGGTCTATTGATCAACGAACGGCTGGGTTATCCTCCCTTATGGTCTGCTGGCGACCGAGGGCCGTTACATTCAAACTGAGGCACTACCCACTGCGCCCACCTTTGACCGTCAAACCCAGCCGCGCTATTCTCCCGCAACCAGGAAGAATTATACCGCCATCATCCAGACCATCTCCCGCCTGCCCCCTTCGATGCGCCACAAGACCATCGGAACAGGTGGGTCCGAAACCTTGCTGCGTGCCCAGCGGATCGCCGCATCGTCATCGGCATGATCCGCCTGTAGGCGCTTTGCATCATAAAGAATAGCCGAGGTGGCCTTTGAGACCCGGGGTTCCCCACATATCAAAAGGTAATCCGCCACGCGCCTTTATAGCCGATTGGCGCGTCTCCGGCAATTTGTCATATTGGCGCCTGAATACCGCGCGAAGCTCGCCACCGGGCGGTTTCTTTGGTCCCATCTGCGCCGGAATACCGGATCGGGGAGTTGAGCAGCCGCGGCGCGTTGTCGATATGCACAAAGACGCGGCTCTTCGTGTCTGGCGAGTGAGCCCGCACCTTTGACGGCAAACCCGGGCCAATTCGCTGCAGCGAATCGGCGATCGTCTTGCACACCGGCCGGCTTTTTCAGAGCCGGGCCGTTGTTGTGTGGAGAGGAGCCGTCTCGAGCGCTATCGCACCAGAGTGAATCTCTTTAGGAGATCGTCCTTCCCGCGAAAGCGGGAACCCAGGGCAACTGTTGTGCCGCCCCCCTTGACCCCCTTTTTCGCGACGCTTCCGCGGGGGTGACGAATAGGGGTGCTTCAATCTAAAGCTTAGTTTATCGCGTCACGGACGGTCGATCCCGCGGCGGGGCCGCAGCACATGGTGGTGGTCGGCGGCGTAGAGCCGGCTGTCGATGCCGTCCCCGGCCAGGGCCCGTCCGACGAGGATCAGCGCGGTCCGGGTGATGCGGGCGCGCTTTACCCGGTCGCGGATGTCGCCGAGCGTGCCGCGGATCAGCTGCTCGTCCGGCCAGCTGATGCGATAGGCGACGACCGCCGGGCACTCCTCGCCGTAATGCGGCCGGCAGGCGCGGACGACCCGCGCGAGATTGGCGATCGACAGGTGGATCGCCAGGGTCGCGCCCGTCGCCGCGAGGCGGTCGAGGCTTTCCCCCTCGGGCATCGCCGAGGCGCGCGTCGCGGTGCGCGTCAGGATCAACGTCTGCGCCACTCCGGGCAGCGTCAGCTCGCGGCCGAGCGCGGCGGCCGCCGCGGCAAAGGCGGGCACCCCCGGGGTCACATCGTAGGGAATCGCGAGCGCCTCGAGCCGGCGCATCTGTTCGGCGGTCGCGCCGTAGAGCGACGGGTCGCCCGAATGAACCCGGGCAATGTCGAGGCTTTGGGCGTGCGCGGCGGCGATTTCGGCGATGATCTCGTCGAGGGTCAGGGGCGCGGTGTCGACGATCCGTGCTCCCGGCGGCGCCGCAGCGACGATTTCGTGCGGCACCAGGGAGCCGGCATAGAGGCAGACCGGGCAGCGCTCGATCAGCCGCAACCCGCGCACCGTGATCAGATCGGCGGCCCCCGGTCCGGCGCCGATGAAATGCACGGTCACAGCGTCTCGTCGGGGAAATAGCCGCGCGGCGTGTAGAGGCGTGGCTTGTCGCCGGGGAGGAGGCGTGTCCGGCTGCTGCCGACAAGGACGAGGCTCAGCATGTCGGCCGCGGCGGCGGCCTCGGGCAACTCGTCGAGCCGCAGGATGCGCTGGGTCTCGCCGGCGCGGCCGAGGTTGCGGGCGATCACCACCGGGGTTTCGGGCGGGCGGTGGGCCGCGATGACCCGGGCGGCCTCGGCGAGCCGCCCCGGGCGCCGCGCCGAGCGCGGGTTGTAGAGCGCGACGACGAAATCGGCGCGCGCCGCGGCCTCGATGCGGGCGCGGATCACCTCCCACGGGGTCAACAGGTCGGAGAGCGAGACGACGCAGAAATCGTGTCCGAGCGGAGCCCCGACCCGGGCGGCGGCGGCCTGCATCGCGCTCACTCCGGGTGCGACGACGATGTCGACCGCCGACCAGTCGCGGCGCGCTTCGCGGTCGATCAGCTCGAACACCAGCGCGGCCAGACCGTAGATGCCGGGATCGCCCGACGAGACCAGCGCCACCGAGCCTCCCGCGGCGGCGAGGTCGAGGGCGAGCCGGGCGCGCTCCTCCTCCGCCCCGATCGCGCTGTCATGGCGGCGCTTGCCGGTAATCGCGCGGCCGAGCAGATCGAGATAGAGCCGGTACCCGACGATGTCCTCGGCGCCGTCTATGAGGGCGCCGGCTTCGGGGGTGCGCCAGGCCGGGTCGCCGGGGCCGATGCCGACGAGCGCCAGCCGGCCGCGCGCTCGGCCGATCCCACCCGCGTCGATCGCCGAGGGCGCGCGCGCGATCGCGCATGTCGCGCGCCGCGACTGTTTCCGGGGAACGACGAGTTCGCTGCCGGGCCCGGCAGCGGCCAGTGCCGCGCCCTCGGCCACCCCCCAGCAGCCGGTGGCGCGAAACGCCGCCTCGGAGCGCCGCGTCAGGCGCGGGGTTTCGACCAGGAGGCGAGAGGCCGCGAAAAACCGCGCCGGAACTCCGAGCGACAGAGCCAGCGCATGGATCCCCGGTTCGTCCGATTTCAGCTCAACGGAGACGATCGCGGCGACCGCTCCGGCCGCAAGACCGGCCTCGGCCAGGGTCTCATGCGCCAGAGCGGCGATCTCCTCGGCCGGGCAGGTGCGCTCGCAGCCGATGCCGAGCGCCAGGACCGGCGGGTGCAGGACAAGAGCGTCGCCGTCGGCCGGCAGGGCGCGGTCGGTCACGATGATCTGGTGCTTCGCGGCGGCATCCCAGCGCACCGATCCGGCGCGCAGCCAAAGGGCCTTGGCGGCCTCTTCGACGAGCGCGACCGGCTCCCCGGCGAGAAGCGCCGCCGCAATGGGCTTGATGCGCTCGGGGTTGGCGATGCGCCAGCCGGGCGGGGTCTCGTCGAGCGCGATGCCGAGCCGCAGATCCCCGGCGGTGGTGATCGCGGCGACGCATCCGAGCGCAGCGGCGAGGGCGCGGGCGAGCGCATTGGCCCCGATGTGCCCGCCGAGCAGCGGCACCGCGACCGAGCCGTCCTCGGCCAGGGCGACGACCGGCGGCTCCTCCCGCTTGTCGTCGATCAGCGGGGCGAGGGCGCGGATCAGGATGCCGCTCGCGCACAGCCCGACGATCGGCCGGCCAGCGGCGAACAGCTCGGCGAACAGCGCCATCACCCGGTCGTAGACTTCGTCATAATCGTCCGCCCGGGCGCCCGGCCGGCTGCGGGGCCCGTAGAGCCGCGCCCCGGGGAGCAGATCGCACACCAGGCGGCCGAGCGCGGCGCCGCCCGGCCCGAGCACGACCACAGCGGCCCCGCTGGGCAGCTGGGGCTTCACGCGCCATGTCCCCCGCGGCTGACCAGCGCCGTCGCGAAGTACGGCACGCTCGCCGGGTCGATCGTCGCCAGCGCCGCGACGCGCTGGTTCGGCAGGCTGGCGCGCTCGACATAGATCGCGCTGTCGAGCAGCCCGAGATCGGCGAGGACCCGCCGCAGCTTGGGAAAATGGCGGCCGAGCTTGATGATCGCGGCGGCGTCGACCTGTCCGAGACGCCGGGCGAGCTCGCCCTCCGGGAGGCTCGCCGGGATCACCGCCAGGGTTTGGTCGCGCTGGACCAGCGGCACCGAGGCGGCGGCGGCGCAGGCGGTCAGCGATGAAACGCCGGGCACGACGATCACCTCGTAACGCGCGGCGAGGCGGGTGAGGATCCCGGCGAAGCTGCCGTAGAACAGCGGATCGCCCTGGCACAGATAGGCGATATCGTCGCCGCCATCGAGCACCGCGGCGAACTCCTGCGCGGCCGCGTCATAGATCGCCGCCGGCGGCTCCCCGGGCCGCATCGGAAAGGAGACCCGGATCTCGCGCTGGCCCTGGTCGAGCCATTCGGCGACGATGCGCCGGGCGAAGCTGTCGCCGCGATCGGGCGCCGGATAGGCGACGACCGGGGCGGCGCGCATGAGGCGCAGCGCCTTCAGCGTCACCAGCTCGGGGTCGCCGGGCCCCAATCCCAGCCCACAGAGGCGGCCTCTGGTCATGTCACCCCGTTGGCAGGCGAGTCGGCGGCCATCTCACCTCGGCACCACGTCGTAAAGCGTCAGCACCATGCGCTGGCCATTCGAATAATCAAGCCCGGGAACGCTACCGAGCGGCTGGGCCAGGAGACCGCGCGCGCTGAGGGCCTGCCGGAACATCGCATCTTCGCGGCTGCTGACCAGGGCTTCGCCGCCGCCGGCGAGCGCCTCGGCCGCAGCGCTCGACGTCGTCAGGCGCAGCGAGGTGCCGAGCAGGAAGACGAGGCTCGGTTCGCTGTAGCCGACCGCCACCAGCGGCATCCCCGCGGCCGGGGGGTGGCTTGCGACGAGGTCGGAAGCGGCGCGGCTGAGCCATAGCCGATCGAGCCCCGGCAGGACGCCGAGCGCTGCCGGCGTCACAAAGGCGAGCGACAGCGCCGCGATCAATCCGGTGGTGATCCTGGGACCCGGGCGATACCAGAGGAGGGCCACCGCCAGTGCGATCAGCAACAGGGCGCCGAACAATCCGGCGACGGCGAGGTGATCGCCAAAGCGCAGCGGCAATCCGATCAACAGCGCCGCCAGCCCCAGGCTGACCGCCACCCATGCCCCCCTCACCAGCCAATCGAGGCCCCGCGCCCAGGTCGCGGGCTCGAGTCTCGCGCCGTCGGCCAGCGCCGCCGCGGCCAGCAAGGCAAGCGCGGGAAACAGCGGCAGCACGTAATGCGGCAGCTTGGTCGGCACCAGCTCAAGCAATACCCAGGCCGGCACCAGCCAGGCGAGCAGAAAGCGCTCCGCCGGTGCATCGTTCCGGCGCCAGGCGCGGCTTATTGCCGGGACCACCAGCAATGAGCCCGGCCAGAAGCTCGCCAGCGCCAGCAGCAGGTAGGAGAACGGCGGCGCACCGTGGGATTCCTGCGCGCCGATCAGCTTCGCCATGAGATCGTGGCCGAGCGCCTCGGCGAGAAAATTTCCCTCGGTGGCGTGCTCGATCGCGATCAGCCACGGCGCAACGCCGGCGCAAAGGGCGATGATGCCGGCCACCGGATAGAGGCCGCGCAGCCAGCGCGCCTCGCCGTCGGCGATTCCCAGGGAAGCGGCGGTGACGACAGCCAGGGCCGGCCCGGGCGGACCCTTGAGGAGGATCGCGGCGAGTTCGGCGCTCCAGAATACCAGCGGTATCCAAAGGGCGACGGGCCGCCCGGTGCGGGCGCGAACATAGGCGAGACCGAGCGCCCCCTGGCCGGCCATCACGGCGGCCAACAGCGCGGCATCGGTCTTGGCGATATGCGCCTCGGCGACGATACCGAGGGCGCTCGCCAGCAGCACCGCGGCTATTCCCCCGATGCGGCGCGGCATCAGCGGGTCGGTTGCCCCGCTGGGAAACAGCGCGGCGCCGAGAGCGAAAATCAGCAATACCGCCGCCATCGCCCCCAGTAGCGAGGGCACGCGGTAGGGCCAGATCGCGGTGGCTTCCGGCGTGCTGAAGGCGCTGACCGCAGCCGCCTGCAGCCAGTAAATCCCGGCGGGCTTCTTGTTGCGCGCCGAATCCTGGAAGCGGATCGACAGGAAATCGCCGGTATCGAGCATCTGGCGCGTCGATTGGGCAAACCGCGCTTCGTCGCGGTCGAGCGGCGGGATCGCGGAAATTCCGGGCACATAGAGGAGGAGGCACAGGAGGGCGACGAGGACGCCATCGCGCACGCCGCGAAGCCAGCCGGCAGACGGCCCGATCGTAGCTGGGCCCATCTCAACCGGGCTTTGTCGCGGCCAGCTGGGTCACCGGCAGCAGCGGGCGCCAGGCATGGTAGGCGCCGAGCTTCTCCGGGCGGCTGAGCGCGATCCGGGTCAATTCGCCCCCCTGCCGCGCCTGCCAGTCAAGGATAGCGTGCTCCCCTTCGAGGCTGACGACATTGGCGACGAGCCGGCCGCCCGGGCGCAATGCCGCCCACAATGCGGGGAGCATCCCGGGATCGGCGATGCCGCCGCCGACAAAGATCGCGTCGGGCGGGGTGAGGCGCGGCGGGATCTTGGCGAGCGCCTGTGGCGCGGCGTCGGCGACGATGTGCAGCCCGGGCACCCCGAGCGCGGCGGCGTTGCGGGCGATGAGGGC
>DATCQF010000506.1:0-9413 GCA_036569735.1 Allostellaceae bacterium
CGACCGGGCCGGCGAAGTGCACGTGTTCCTCAATTCGTGCCGGCAGCGCGGGATGAAGGTGTGCCGCTACGATGAGGGCAACACCTCGGTCTTCACCTGCCCCTATCACGGCTGGAGCTACGGCACCGACGGGCGCCTCGTCGGCGTGCCGTTTTTCCGCGAGGCCTATCACTCGACGCTCGACCGGTCGCAAAATGGCTTGGTCGAGGTCGCGCAGCTGTGCTGCTACAAAGGAACAATCTGGGCGAATTGGGACCCGGCGGCCCCCTCATTCCTCGAATATCTCGGCGATTTCCGGCGCTACCTCGATCTGTCGCTCGATGGCTGGGACGGCAGCGAGGGCGGCAGCGAGGTCCTGGCCGGCGTGCAGAAATGGCTGATCCCGTGCAACTGGAAGTTTCCCGCCGAAAACTTCAGCGGCGACAGCTATCACAACATCAGCCACCGCTCGGTGGACCTCGTGGGCATCGGCCCCTCGGGCAGCAGCCGCCGGGATTTGGCGGAGCGGGTGCTGGCGCGCCGGCTGCAGATCTGTTTTCCCGACCGCGGCCACCAGTGCGGCGTCTATGTATTGCCGAAGGGCGAGGCCACCCCGCCCGCCTATCAGCAATCGCCGATAGTGGCGGAATATTTCCGGCACTGCGAGGCCGAACGGCGGCGCCGGCGCGGCGATTGGGGGCGGGTGACCGGCAGCCCCGGCGAAATCTTCCCGAACACCGCGCTGCATCCGCGCCAGCCGCGCACGATCGCGGTGTGGCATCCGCGCGGGCCCCATCAGACCGAAGTGTGGCGCTGGTACCTGGTCGACGCGGCGGCGCCCTCCGAGGTCAAGGCGTTCCTGCGCGACTATTACATCCGCTATTCGGGTCCGGCCGGCCTCACCGAGCAGGACGACATGGAAAACTGGAACTACGCCCATGCCGCGAGCCGCGGTACGATCGCCCGGCGCCATCCCTACAATTACGAGCAGGGGCTAAGGTACGAGATCGAGAATTACGAATGGGACGGCCTCTCGCTGCCCGGCTCGGTCATGGACCTGACCGAGGCGCGATCGAGCGAGCACAATCTGCGCAACCTCTACCGGCGCTGGGCCCAGTTCATGGAAGCCGACAGCTGGGACGAGCTGGCGGGATGGCGCCGGCACGCCGCGCCACGCGCGGCTAGCGAATTTGCCGCGCAAGCGGTCCGATGACATCGGAGTTCAAACGGAGAGAGAACATGCAAATCCTCAATCGACTTGCCATTAGCCTGGTTCTGGTCGGGGCCCTTCTCGCCATGGCCCCCACCGCCGTCAAGGCCGCCGAGCCAGCCACCCCAAAAGGCTTTTTCTCCTTTGGACCTGATCAAACGATCGCCGATATCGGGAAAGTGGAGTGGCAGCCGCTGAAACTCGAAGGGTTCGCACCCGGCATGGAGGTCGCGGTGCTGCGCGGCGATCTCGCCAAAGGCGGCGCCGAAATTCTGCTCCGGTTGCCGGCCAATTACACCGTCGCTAATCACAGCCACATCAGTGACGAACTGTATGTCTGGCTGAAGGGTGCTTTCACCTATGTCGCCGGCGACGGCAAGCAGGCCGAGATCGACGGCCCCGCTTATATCAGCCTGCCCGGCAACACGCCGCACGCGCTCAAATGCCATAATGAGCCGTGCATCCTCTATGTTCGCTACAGCCGGCCGTTCGACGTGCAGGTCCACCCGATGCCGAAGTAAGCCGCGCGGCGGGCCAAAGGCCGAACATCCCGGCGTTACTCCCGCTTGCACGTGACTTTTGAGTTTGAGCTTTGCGTGATTGCGTCGGTCGCGCCATATGTGGCCCACTCCCGGGTGGGCGCAGCTTTCGGAGCGCGGCGGCGATGGCCAAGGTCGAGATGTATGCGACGATGTGGTGCCCCTATTGCGCGCGCGCCCGTGCGCTCCTGGAGAAGAAGGGCGTCCGCTACACCGAGATCGACATCGACGACGAGCCGCGGCGGCGCGACGAGATGATCCGGCGCGCCGGCGGGCGCACCAGCGTGCCGCAGATTTTCATCGACGGCGAGCATATCGGCGGGAGCGACGAGATGGCCGCGCTCGACCGCAAGGGCCTGCTCGACCCAAAGCTGGGGATCGGTGCATGAGCACGAACACGGCTTTCACGGCGGCCTGCATCCAGTTCACCGCCGGCCCCGACCCCGAACCCAATCTGCGAGTGGTCGGCGATCTCGTTCGCCGGGCGCGCGACTCGGGCGCGGATTTGATCATGACCCCCGAGGTGAGCAACCTGATCGAGAGCGGCCGGCGGCGGCGCGACAAGGCACGGCGCGAGGCGGACGACCCGTTCCTCGCCGGCATGCGCGAATTGGCGCGCGAATTGGGCGCCTGGCTGCTGCTCGGCTCCTTGGTCATCGACCCCGCGGGCGAGCCCGGTGCTGCCGAAGGTGAGGAGCGGCTCGCCAACCGCTCGTTCCTGATCGACGCCGCCGGCGGCATCGTTGCGCGCTACGACAAGATCCACATGTTCGACATCGATCTGCCCGGCGGCGAGAGCTATCGCGAGAGCAACGCCTATCGCCCCGGCAATCACACCGTTGTGGCCGAGACGCCGTGGGGCCGGCTCGGCATGAGCGTGTGCTACGACGTTCGTTTCCCGCACCTCTACCGCGCGCTGGCGCAGGCGGGAGCCGATTTCCTCAGCGTGCCGTCGGTGTTCACGGTGCCAACCGGCCGGGCGCATTGGCATGTGCTGTTGCGCGCGCGGGCGATCGAGAACGGCTGCTTTGTCTTCGCCCCGGCGCAATGGGGCGAGCATACGGCCGGGCGCAGGAGCTATGGCCACTCGCTGATCGTCGCCCCCTGGGGCGAGGTCATGGGCGACGGCGGCGAGGAAGTCGGGATCGTCACGGCGCGCATCGACCCGGCGCGGATCGCCGAGGCGCGCGGCATGGTGCCCTCGCTGCAGCACGACCGCGCCTTCACGCCGCCGGCACTGGCTCCCCGCCCGCTTGCCGCCGAGTAGCGTCGAGTTCGGTATCCGCCTCCGGCAATCGGGCGAGCGGCCCGGCGATGGCGGCGATGCGCTGGATGAATGCCGGGCGCGGCAGGCGCACCTCGCCCTCCTCGAACGCGACGATTGTCAGCGCGGCAAAGGCTTCGATGAGTTCGCCGCGGCGCAGCAGAAATTCCGGGTTGCGCGGCCGGCCAAAGCGCTCGTTGCCGACCGCGAAGGTCTCGTAGATCAGCACGCCATCGGGTGCGAGGGCCGCCGCGATCGGCGCGAACAGCGGGCGGTGCAGGTAGTTGGTCACGACGACACCGTCAAAGCCGCCCAGCGACCCCAGGGCGCTTTCCGGCGCGCCGGTTTCGAGATCAAGCGTGCGCACATCACACTTGCCACCGGCCAGCGGACGCAAATTCGCGATGTCGCGGTCGATTGCGGTCACCGCAAACCCCATATCGAGCAAGAGCGTGGTGTGGCGCCCGGCGCCCGCGGCAAGGTCGAGCACCCGGCCGCCCGGCCGGATCAGCGGGATGAAGCGCCCGACCCAGGCGGAGGGAGTATCGTGATCCATTGCTTGGCACTCTCGGTAGGTGATTGCTGGAGGCGCACCCCCCGGTGTAAATAGGCCTATGCGGAGCTCTTCTCGATGATCCTGTTCACCTTGCGCTGCGCTGCGGGCCACGAATTCGAGGGCTGGTTCCGTGACGGCGACGGTTTCGCGGTCCAGCAGACCGCCGGCGAGATCGCCTGTCCGCAGTGCGGCGACAGCCAGGTCGAAAAGGCGGTGATGGCGCCCAATATCGCACGCTCGCGCGGCAAGGCCCCACCGATGTCGCCGGCGCAGTTGCGCGCGGCCCTCGTCGAGCTGCGCCGTCAGGTCGAGACGAATTGCGATTATGTCGGCGAGCGCTTCGCCGAGGAAGCCCGCAAGATTCATTATGGCGAAGCCGACCCGCACGGCATCTATGGCGAGGCGACCGCCGAGGAGTCGCGCGAGCTCACCGAAGAGGAGGGCATCGAGGTCGGCCGCATCCCGTGGATCTCGCCGACCGACGCCTAGCAAAGCTTGCTGTGTCGAATCCTACTTAAGATTTCCCCGAACCGACCGAAACCGCGCCGCGATTCAATAGCAAACCGGCGACGGGCCGAGATAGGCCGTTTGCGGCGGGGTCACCGCGCCACCGAACGCGCCGGTCGCACCGCCGATCACAGCCCCGAGGCCTATCGGCCCGCCGGCAATCGCGGCGATGGCAGCGCCGGTGCCGGCGCCAAGCGCCCCGGTGCTCACCGCTCGGCATCCCGGCGTCATGCCGCAGCCGGCAAGCGCCAGCGATGCGACGGCAAGCACGATCAAATTGGCGGGTCGCGACATGTGTTTCCCCCTCCGGTCGCATTATTTCGACCCGATGAACGTCGCACTCGCCCGATAATTCCGCCGAATCGACCGTGCCGCCCGGTTCGGCGCCTTCAGCGGCGCGTTGCGGCGACGAGGTAGTTGACCGAGAGATCCTGCGATTCGCTCCAGCCGCCGCCGCGCCAGTCGTAGGCGAGGCCGGCGAGCCGGTTGGCCCCAAGACCGGCGCGGCGCAGACCGAGAACGAATTCCGAGGGTCGGACAAACCGGCGCCAGTCATGCGTGCCGCGCGGCAGCCAGCCCAGGACATATTCGGCCCCGACGATCGCCAGGGCGAACGAGCGCGCGGTGCGGTTGAGGGTCGCGCCGATGAAGAGGCCGCCGGGCTTGACCAGCATGCCGAGGGCGGCGAAGAAGGCGTCGCGATCGGCGACATGCTCGATGATTTCGAGCGCGAGGACGATGTCGAAGCGCTCGCCGGCACGGGCCAGCGCCTCGATATCCGCCACGCGGTAATCGATCCCAAGGCCCCCCGCCTCGGCATGGGCGCGGGCCGCGGCGATTGCCGCCGCGCCGGCATCGATCCCGGTGACCGTGCAGCCGAGCCGCGTCATCGGCTCGGCAATGAGGCCGCCGCCGCACCCGATATCGGCGAGGCTGAGGTCGGTGAACGGAGCGAACGAGCGCGCGTCGCGCTCGAAATGCGCGAGCAGCTGACTGCGGATAAAAGCGATCCGGACCGGGTTTATCTGGTGGAGCGGCCCAAAGCTGCCCGCCGGGTCCCACCAGCTCGCGCCGTGCGCGGCGAAGCGATCGAGATCGTCGGGGTCTACAGTGTCGCCGAATTCAGCCATGGCGGACTTTGCGAGAACAGGTGGTCTGCGCGTGAACGATGGGGACTGTGCGCGATAAGGTGGCCGCAAGCCCCGCAATCGAGTATGGGGAGACCCCAGGGCGTCGACAACAGCGTCGACAACATGGTCGCGGGACCTCGGACGCCGATCCGGACGTTGCAGTCGAGCGATTGGCGCACTACGAGAGAAGCCGGGCACGAGAGAAAAATGGCGCGGATCGTCCAGAAATTCGGCGGCACATCGGTCGCCGACATCGAGCGGATCGGCAACGCCGCTTGCCGGGTCAAGCGCGAGGTCGATGCCGGTAACGAGGTCGCGGTCGTCGTGTCGGCGATGGCCGGCACGACCAACCAGCTGATCGGGTGGACCCGGCAGGCGAGCCGGCTGCATGACGCGCGCGAATACGATGTCGTCGTCTCGTCCGGCGAGCAGGTGACCGCCGGGCTGATGGCGTTGGCGCTGCAGGCGCTCGGGGTCGATGCGCGCTCCTGGCTCGGCTGGCAGATCCCGATCCGCACCGACGGCGTGCACAGCAAGGCGCGGATCGAATCGATCCCGACAGCCGAGATTGCGCGGCGGCTTGCCGAGGGGCAGGTCGCGGTCGTTGCCGGGTTCCAGGGGATCGGGCCGCGCGGCCGGATCACCACGCTCGGGCGCGGCGGGTCGGACACCTCGGCGGTCGCGCTCGCCGCCGCGCTGAAGGCCGACCGCTGCGACATCTTTACCGATGTCGACGGGGTCTACACGACCGACCCACATATCGTTGCCAAGGCGCGCAAGCTGAATAAAATCACCTATGAGGAGATGCTCGAGATGGCATCGCAGGGCGCGCGGGTGCTGCAGACGCGCTCGGTCGCGATGGCGATGAACCATCAGGTGAGACTCCAGGTATTGTCGAGCTTTTCCGACAGCCCCGGGACGCTCGTCGTCGACGAGGACGAAATCGTGGAAAATCGAATCGTCAGCGGCATCGCGTACAGCCGCGACGAAGCCAAGATCACCGTCGAGAGGGTGGCCGACCGTCCCGGCGTGGCGGCGGCCATCTTCGGCCCGCTTGCCGCCCATGCGATCAATGTCGACATGATCGTGCAGAACGTGTCCGAAGACGGCAAGACCACCGATCTGACGTTCACCGTCGCGCGCAGCGACCTCGACCGCGCCGTCGCGGTGCTCGAGGAGTGCCGCGCGAGCTTGGGGTTCCATGCGCTGAAGCCGGATCCGAACGTCGTCAAGATATCGGTCATCGGCGTCGGCATGCGCAGCCATGCCGGAGTCGCCCAGCAGATGTTCCAGACGCTGGCGGACAAAGCAATCAACATCCAGGTGATCTCGACTTCCGAGATCAAGGTCAGCGTCTTGATCGCCGCCGAATATACCGAGCTCGCGCTGCGCGCCTTGCACACCGCATACGGGCTCGACGACCCCGGATGAGCGACAGACTGGCCGCGGCCGATCGCCCGGGGAGCGGATCCGGGGCTGCGTTTCCCGGTGGCAAGATGACGGCCGGCGAGCCGGACGGCGAGACCAGCCGGTGGCGCGCCGAACTCGATTCCCTGTGGGCGCGCGGGCGCGCCTTCCTTGGCACCGATCTTGCCATCATGGGCGGGGCGATGACCTGGGTGTCGGAGAGAAACCTTGTCGCGGCGATCTCGAATGCCGGCGGTTTTGGGGTGATCGCCTCGGGCTCGATGCCGCCGGGCCTGCTCGACGCGGAGATCGCCGCCACCGCCGCGCTGACCAGAAAGCCGTTCGGGGTCAACCTGATCACGATGCATCCGCAGCTGATGGACCTCATTGATGTGTGCCTCGCCCGGCGTGCCGGTCACGTCGTCCTGGCCGGCGGCATTCCGGGCGCGGCGGCGATCTCGCGGCTGCGCGACGGCGGCGCGCGCGTGGTTTGCTTTGCACCGATCTTGGGAATCGCGAAAAAACTGGTGCGCATGGGAGCCGACGCGATCGTCATCGAGGGCAGCGAGGCAGGCGGTCATATCGGGCCGGTATCGACCGCGGTCCTCGCCCAGGAGGTGCTGCCGCACCTCGCCGAGGTGCCGGTCTTCGTCGCCGGCGGGATCGGGCGGGGCGAAGCAATGCTGTCCTATCTCGAGATGGGAGCGTCCGGGGTTCAGCTCGGCACCCGTTTTGTCTGCGCCCACGAATCGATCGCCCATCCGCGCTTCAAGCACGCCTTCATACGCGCTGCGGCGCGCGATGCGGTGCTCTCGCCCCAGCTCGATGCGCGGTTTCCGGTCATTCCGGTGCGCGCGCTCGCCAACCCGGCGACCGAGCGGTTCCGCGCGGTCCAGCGCGAAATTATCGACCGCTTCAACCGCGGCGAGGTGGCGCAGAAGGACGCGCAACTCGAAATCGAGCATTTCTGGGCCGGGGCGTTGCGCCGCGCGGTGATCGAGGGCGACATCGAAGCCGGCTCGTTGATGGCGGGGCAAAGCGTCGGGATGGTGACGCGCGAGCAAAGTACGGCCGACATCCTTGCCGAGCTGGTCGGCCAGGCCCTCGCGATCAACGGCGTCCGCGAGCGCCGGTTGCGCAAACCGCCGCCATTCGCGGGCGCAGCGGAGGGCCCGGAGGCAGCGGAGGGCCAGGATCGCGGCGGATGAGCGGGGTCATCGGTAATCCCCCAGCAAGCCCACCAGCTAGCCCGCCAGGAAGCCCGCCCGCAATCGCCCAGGAGAACCCCAACGGGCACGTCACCGCGACCCGCCGCCTGTTGCGCCGCCTGCGCGGCATCATGGCCGGGTCGGGCAGCGCCCAGGAACGCCTCGACCGGATCGTGCGGGTGGTCGCCGCCGAAATGGTCGCCGAGGTCTGCTCGGCCTATGTCATGCGCGCCGGCGAGGTGCTCGAATTGTTCGCGACCGAGGGGTTGCGTCCCGAGGCGGTGCATCGCACCCGGCTGCGCGTCGGCGAGGGCCTCGTCGGGCTGATCGCGGCGAATGCCCGCCCGCTGGCGCTGGCCGACGCGCAGTCCCACCCCGATTTCGCCTACCGCCCGGAAACCGGCGAGGAGATCTATCACTCGCTGATGGGGGTGCCGATCCTGCGCGGCGGGCGGGTGCTGGGCGTTCTGGTGGTGCAGAATCGGACGCCGCGCCATTACACCGAGGACGAGACCGAGGTCGTACAGACGATCGCGATGATCGTCGCCGAGCTGGTCGCCAGCGGCGAGCTCGTCAATCCGCTCGAGATGGCGCAAAGCCGCGCCGGGGCGTCCTTGCCGTTGCGGCTCGACGGCATCCGGCTCAACCCGGGGCTGGCGATCGGCCCGGCGGTCCTCCACGAGCCCAAGGTGGTGATCCGCCAGGTCGTCGCCGAGGATGCCGCGGCCGAGCACGAGCGTTTGCGCGCGGCGGTCGCGGCGATGCAGGACGCGATCGATCGGCTCGTCGATACCAGCCGCGGGCTTGGCCCCGGCGAACATCGCGACATCATCGAGACCTACCGGATGTTCGCCGCCGACCGCGGCTGGCTCGGCCGGATCACCGAGGCGGTGCGCAGCGGCCTCACCGCCGAAGCCGCGGTGCAGAAGGTGCGCGACGAAACCAAGAGCCGGATGATGCAGGTCACCGATCCCTACCTGCGCGAGCGGCTCTACGATCTGGAGGACCTCGCCAACCGGCTGCAGCAGTTCCTGTCCGGCCAAGCCCCCGGGCTGGCCGCGCCCGATATGCCGACCGAGTTCATCCTCGTCGCCCATGCCATGGGACCGGCCGAGCTCCTGGATTACGCGCACCGGCGGATCAAGGGTCTGGTGCTCGAGGAGGGTTCCCCCACCGCCCATGTCGCGATCGTCGCGCGCGCCTTCGATATTCCGGTCGTCGGCCGCGTCGCCGAGGCGACACGCCAGATCGAGGCGGGCGACATCGTGATCGTCGATGGCGAGCACGGGACGGTGCTGATCCGCCCGCGTGCCGATATCGAGCAGACTGTCGCGGCGACGGTCGCCGCCCGCACCCGCCGCCGGGCGTTTTACGAAACCCTGCGCGACACCCCGGCGGTCACCAAGGACGGGGTCGCTATCAAGCTGTTGCTCAATGCCGGGTTGCTGCTCGACCTCGCCCAACTGCGCACCACCGGCGCCGAGGGGGTCGGCCTCTTCCGCACCGAGATCCCGCTGTTGACGCGCAACGCCTTTCCCGACGTCGCCGATCAGACCGCGTTTTACCGGCGCGCCTATGAACAGGCCGAGGGAAGGCCGATCGTGTTCCGCACG
>DATCQF010000507.1:0-3199 GCA_036569735.1 Allostellaceae bacterium
GTCGTGCAGGGGCCCGCCGACCACGGCATCCCCGGCCTCGTCAACCTCTACGGAATCGAATCGCCTGGCCTCACCGCGTCGCTCCCACTCGCCGACGAGGTGCTGAAGAAGCTCGCGAGCTGAACCACTAAAATTGCCACAATCGCATGATACCGTTCGCCCACGCTCGGCACCGGGGTCGGGCATCTGGATGGCCGAGCCGAGGTGCCGGCGCCTGATCTCAGCCTGATCGGAACAGGTGGAACAGGACCCGCGAGGCGGGGCTATTTCGGGAAATTCGCCGCTTCGCGCGCAGGGCCGGTCAGCTCCAGGATGTGCATGCCATTGTTGGCGCGGTCGACGATGTAGATGTAGCCGCGGTCGTCGATTTCGACATTGTTGGTCTGGACGACCGTGGCGCGGTGCTCCTGGCCGCCTTCGGGCTTGATGCAGCGGGGTGACGGTCAGAGGCGCGATAATCGGCTTTACGAGCCGCGCAAAGCCGCCAGATAGGCGCGCACCCGGGCCACGTTGACCCCGAGATCGCTACCGCGCGACACCCGCGACATCGACCGGATGTCGACCCTGGTGCCGTTGCCGGCGGCGGCGACGCGGATCACGATGTCGTCGGTGAAGCCGAACCAGAGGCTTTGCTGGGTGGCCTCGATCCGCCCTGCCTCGGGATCGGCCGCGACCAGGGTCCAGCCCATCTGCTCGGCGGTCTTAAGCGCGCGGCTGAAGCCTTCGGCCGCCCCGAGATCGAGCGTCAGCGGGGCGATGTCGGGGTAGGCCTTTCTCTGCAGGTCGCTGATTTTGGCGCCTTCATAGGCAACCGAATTGGCCTTTTCGGCTTCGCGCAGCGGCAGGACCGCGTGGAATTGCGGCGGGTATTCCCAATCGGTGGTGATGTCGTGGATCCGCGGGACGGCACCGCGCATCTGGCTGTAATGCCACGGCACATAGGCGATCACCGCGCCGATGATGAAGGCAATGACCCCGATCGCGATGTGCCGGCCGGCGTTGACCCGGTAGCCGATCACCAGCGCGAGGATTGCGACCCCGACCGCCGCCAGCCCGCAATAGGCGGCCCACGGCATCAGATAGAACCCGACGCGGTAATGCCACCACCCGGCGCGCCAGCCGAGCGGCCCCAACGCCAACAGCATCACCGCCACGATCGCCAGAATGAGCGCGAGATGCGGCAGCCGGCGCAACAGCTTGTTCGGTGCTGCCGTGCTCGTCATTTGAGGCCTCCTGCTGAACTATACAGCGGTGCCGCTGCAATGCTCTTGTCAACTGACGATTGCGCGAGCAAGCGCCGGGCGACGATGGACGGGGCCGCCGCGAGGCGGCTAAGCTGCGGCTTCCCGCGCAACCCGAGACGCCTGAAATGGTCGGATCCTTCGACGCACAATGACGGCACTATCGCTCAGGGTCTCGCGCCGGCCTCTCCTGTCGGGCTGGCGGCCCAGCGCGCAGGGCGCCGCGACGCTGATCGTCGTGTTGTTCTGTGGCGCTCTGGTCGGGTATCCGATCGTCTATCTCGTCGCCGAATCGTTCAACACGGGCGAAGCCGGCACCTTTCCGCCGGAGACGGTCGGCCTCGACAATTACCTCAACCTGATCGACGACAGCCGGATCATCACCAACACCGCCTTTGTCGCCTGCATCGCCACGGTGATGGCGGTGGTCCTCGGATTTTTGATCGCCTGGACGCTGACCCGCACGCGCCTGCCGGGCCGCGCCCGGCTCGAGCGGCTGATGCAGCTGCCCTATTACCTGACGCCGCTGGTCGGCGCGCTCGCCTGGGCGATCCTCGCCAGCCCGAAAAGCGGGTTCTTGAACCAGCTCTGGCATTTCCTCAGCGGCAGCGACGGCGACCTCTTCAACATCTATTCGCCGTGGGGGATCGCCTGGGTCATGGCGCTTTTCGAGGGCACCGTCGCCTTTGTGATGATCGGCGCGGCGATGAAGTCGATGGACCCCTCGCTCGAGGAAACCTCGCGCGTTCTCGGCGCCGGCAAGTGGCGCACGATGCTGAAGGTGACCCTGCCCCTGGTGACGCCCGGGGTGCTCGGCGCGACGATTTTCGTCTTCGCCGAGATGCTCGGCTCCTTCGCCGCCGCCCTCGTACTCGGGGTGCCCGGGCGGTTCTTTGTGATCACCACGGCGATCTGGGAGGCGACATTGTCGTTTCCGGCGGATTACGGCCGCGCCTCGGCGATGGGGTTTGCCCTCTTCGCCGTGATGCTGGCCAGCCTCACCCTTTATCGCCGGATCATCCGCCGTGGCAATTACGCGACAATCACCGGGAAGGCGTTCCGGCCGCGCCCGTTGGAGATGGGTGCCATCACCTGACTCCTTTTCGCGCTGTGCTGCTTTTATGTGCTGGTCTCGGTGGTGCTGCCGCTTGCCGCGCTGACCCTGACATCGTTCCAGCGCTTTGCCACGGTGTTCCTGTCGCAAACCGAGCTGACCCTGGCCAATTACCAGACCGCGTTCGGCTTCGGCGCGGTCAACAGCGCGCTCACCACCAGCCTTTTGCTCGGAGTCGGCGTCGCCACGGTCGGCGTCGTCGTCATGGCGATGCTGGTGTGGATCATCTATCGCTCGCATCTGCCCGGCCACAGCCTCGTCGAATACGTCGTGATGTTCCCGCAGGCGGTGCCGCGCATGGTGTTCGGGCTCGGGCTCCTGTGGGCCTGGCTCAACATCCCGATCCCGATCTACGGCACGGTATGGCTGCTGGCGCTGGCATATTTCACCGTGCTGCTGCCGTTGGGGGTGCGCACCCTGGCCGGCGTCGTCCTGCAGATCGACAACAGCCTCGAGGAATGCGCCCGGGTGTGCGGCGCCTCGTGGAGCTACCAGCTGCGCACCGTGACCCTGCCCTTGATGCGCCCGGGCATCCTCGCCGCCTGGCTCCTCCTCTTCATCGCCAGCGTGCGCGAGCTCGGCGTTTCTATTTTCCTGGTCGGGCCCAACGCCAAGGTCATCGCGCCGGCCATCGTCAGCGCCTGGATCAGCTCGTCGACCGAGCTGTCGGCGGCCCTGGCGCTGATCCAGAGCGGCGCCGTCTTCATCGCGCTGATTATTCTGCTGCGCGCGGCGCGCAGCTTTTCCGGGGAATTGCCATGAGCGACAACCCGGAGGGACGCATCGAGGTGCGCGACCTCGTCGTGCGCTACGGCGAGGTCGCGGCGGTGGACGGGGTCAGCTT